>NZ_LZGX01000009.1:0-11492 GCF_001690825.1 Gilliamella sp. Fer1-1 | reverse complement strand
CTCTATTCATTTCGTTGTCGGAAATTCTGAATAATAAAAAATTATACGTTTTAGCTATATTAATATACGTTTTAATTGCATTTTATATAATCCATTCTAGCTATTGTTTATACGCAATAAAAGAAAAGAAATTAAACTTTAAAGGTTTTATCAAAAGCGTGAGAGAACATTTTAGAGAGCTTTGTGGTTTTCTTTTATGTATATTTTTCAGTATGTCTCTTTTAAGTTTAACCTTTTCTGCAACAGTTTTTCTCAATATGCTATCTTTTAACTCATAGCATTTTAATGTTGCTAATATAAAATTTATTAAACCGCCTCGTGCGGTTTTTTTATGCCTGAAATGTTTGAAACACCACAAACCCAATTCAATTTTCAATCAATCATAATGCCATCACACGGCAAATATTAACCAAGAGCTTTACAGAATGAGCCTGAGAGAATGACAGCTAATGTCTGAACTCTTGGGGCTGTTTATTCTGTGTGACTTAGGCTCATTCTATAAAGAACATAATATGAATATTATTAAATTTGATTTTAATGAAATGGTTACTTTACAAGGTAATCAAGTAATGACCACATCTTTAAAGGTTGCCGAGTATTTCGGTAAAAGCCATAAGAATGTTTTAAGAGCAATAAAAAATTTGGAGTGTTCAGATGATTTTACAAAACTCAATTTTGAGCTTTGCTATGAAATCAATCACTTACAAAATAATAAGCCGCAACCTTTTTATAAAATGACTAAAGATGGCTTTATATTCTTAATTATGGGCTTCACAGGTAAAGCGGCAGCGCAGATAAAAGAGGCGTACATTAATGCGTTCAACTGGATGGCTGAGCAGCTCACTAAATTACAAAATAGCTACATGAAGCAACATAACGATTTGATGCTTGAGTATATGAAAGAAAAAGATGTAGCTAGCATGTCAGGGCGTTTATTACGGCGTTGGGGCAAAGAGAAGAAGCCAAATTTAATAAACAGGATGCAAAAACTACAAGAACAATCACAAATTCAATTATTAGTTTAAGGAAGGATTATGATAAAGCCGGACTGGGAGGCTATCGAATCAGCCTACAGGGCTGGGGTACTGTCTATAAGAGAGATAGCAAGCAAAAATGGGATCACCGACGGAGCTATTAGAAAAAGAGCAAAAAAAGAAAATTGGTCCAGAGACTTATCAGAAAAGATTAAAAATAAATCTGATGAATTGGTACGCACTAAAGAGGTACGCACAAAGGTACGCACGGAAAACGTGTTATCAGAAAGGATATTAATTGAAGCTAATGCCGAAGTAATAGCTAATATTCGCATGGAACATCGGGGCGATATTCGTAAAGCACGTAATATTACTAACGCATTATTTGAAGAGCTTGGTACTGAATGTGCAGATATAGAAGCATTCAAGAAACTTGGTGAGCTATTAGTAAATCCTGACCAGAACGGCAGGGACAAACTCAATGAAGTTTATATGTCCGTCATATCAATGCCAGAAAGAGTTAAATCAATGAAAGCATTAAGTGAAACACTTAAAAACTTAATCACTTTAGAGCGACAAGCTTACAACATAGATGACATACCAAAGGACAACTCGATTAATCAGCTATCTGACTTAATGGATAAATTATCGCAGGAGGTGTAATGTTATCTCCTGAACATTTAAGAAAACTCAGCAATAAACTTTGGCGTTTAAATAATCTCTACCGAATCACAGATAAAACAGGTAAACAAATTCGTTTCACAATGACACCTGAGCAGCTTGAATACTTTGAAGGTATGCACACTCGAAATATCATCCTAAAGGCTCGTCAATTAGGATTTACTACCGAGGTGTGCATTATTCAGCTAGACGCGGTATTATTTGAATCAGCCAAGTGTGCGTTGATTGCTCATACTCTAAATGATGCTAAACGATTATTTAGAGAAAAAGTAAAATATGCGTATGACAGGTTGCCAGAAGAAATAAAGCAAGCGAATCCTGCTAGTAATGATGCCGCAGGTGAGTTGGTATTTAAAAAAGGCGGCTCGCTTTATGTATCAACTTCATTTCGAGGCGGTACACTGCGTTACTTACATGTTTCTGAGTTTGGTAAAATTTGTGCAAAATTCCCCGATAAAGCTAAAGAAATCGTCACTGGTGCTTTTGAAGCTGTTGCTACAGGGTGTTTCATTACAATAGAAAGCACCGCAGAGGGTAAAAGCGGTTATTTTTATGATTACTGTAATACCGCAGAAAAAGCACATATTCAAGGCAAAACATTATCCTCGTTGGATTGGAAATTTTTCTTCTTCTCTTGGTGGAAGAATCCTCTTTATGCGATAGAGCCAGTTGAGCCGATGCCAACTCGGTTAGAAGAGTATTTTAGTGAAATAAAAGCTAAGCATGGCATTATATTGACCGAACAGCAAAAAGCTTGGTATCACGCAAAAGAGAAAACACTTGGTGATGATATGAAGCGTGAGTATCCATCCATCCCAAGTGAGGCATTCGAACAATCAATCGAGGGTGCTTACTATGCAAGGCAATTCAGAGAACTATACAAAGAAAAACGCATTACCACGCTACCCGATAATAGCCATTTAGATGTTTACACTTATTGGGATTTGGGGGGCGGTGATTCAACTGCCATCTGGTTTGTACGTAAAGTGGGTGAAGAATTTCACATCATCGACTACTACGAAAATAGTGGCGAGGGCCTCAGACACTATATGAAGGTCCTTAAAGACAAGGCACAAAAACTTGGCTATGAATATGCTGAGCACTGGGCACCGCACGATATTGATAATCGTGAATTATCGGGTGATGGTAAGAGCCGTAAACAGATTGCAAAAGAAGGCTATGAAATTGACGGCGAGAAATACAGCATCAATTTTAAAGTTGTACCTAAATTAGGTGTTGATGATGGCATCGAATCAGTTCGTGAAATTCTCCCTCTTTGTGCATTTGATTCAAGCAAATGCGAACAAGGTATTGCTAATTTAGAAGCCTATCGAAAAGCATGGGATGATAAAAATGGTTGCTGGCGAGATAAACCGCTTCATGACCACACATCACACGGCGCGGATGCGTTTAGATATTTTGCTGTGGCTAATCGAAATGCACGCAGACAAGCTTTTACAATTCAAATGGGAACAACATTCTAATGAATAATGACATCACTTTTATTCGGCCAGAGTTCAAACAGGCATCAATCAACTGGGAAAAAATGCGGGATGTTTGTGCTGGTGCTGAAATAATAAAATCAAAAGGCAATCAGTATTTACCTTTTTTAGATCCAACTGACAAAAGTGAGCGAAACAAAAAGCGCAACCACGATTATGTGTCCAGGGCTGTTTTTTATAATATTACAGGGCATAGCAAAATTGGCTTAATCGGCATGGCTTTTCGAAAAGATCCTGTTGTTAGCGTGCCTGATAAATTGGACTATCTAAAAATCAACGCAGACGGCGCAGGAACTAGTATTTATCAACAATCACAGTCAACCCTTGAATCAGTGTTAGAGGTTGGTAGGCATGGATTATATGTTGATTATAATTCTGATTCTAATGAAACCGTGATATTGACGTATAAAGCTGAAGACATCATCAACTGGCGCACTGAACGAATTAATGGAAAAGATAAATTAGTCCTTGTTGTTCTTCGTGAGGTTGTAGAAATTCCCGACGGGTATGGTTTTAAAGACATCACGCAATACAGAGAATTAGCACTAGAAGATGGCGCGTTTATTTGTCGAGTGTGGAGGCGAAAAAGTGATAGTTCTAGTGGTCCATATGAGATAAGTTCTGAGTACAAACCAACGCCAGCAGGAAAAGGGAAATGGGAAGAAATACCATTCACTTTCGTGGGCGCTCAAAACAACGACCCAACAATTGATGATTCCCCTTTATCTTCATTAATTGAAATCAATTTAGGACACTATCGTAATAGTGCTGATTATGAGGACAGTTTATTTTTTTGTGGGCAGGTTCAACCAGCAATCATTGGATTAGATACTGAATGGCGAGATTTCTTGGAAAAGAACGGCGTCAAAATTGGATCTCGCACCCCATTATTACTGCCTAAAGGCGGTAATTTTGTTTACGCCCAAGCGCAGCCCAACACGCTTGCAAAGGAAGGAATGGACACTAAGCGAGATTATATGGTTGCGCTTGGAGCTAGATTAATAGAACAAAACTCATCAGCTAAAACCGCAACACAAGCAAACGGAGATCAAACAGCATCAACATCGGTACTTGGTATTTGTTGCTCAAATGTCTCCGAGGCTTACACTATTGCTATTAAATGGTGCGCTCATTATTTAGGTTTATCGGTGGATGATGTTATTTACTCTATTAATCAGGAGTTTATTGCTAAAGTGGCAGATTCAGGCATGATCACATCGATTGTAAGCTCATGGCAATCTGGTGCTATTCGTGACGAAGATATGGTTCGTGCAATGCAAAAAATAGACCTAATTGATCCTAGTGCTGACCCTAATGATGTAATGCAAGAGCTGAAAGACGCTGAACCTCAACTATGAGGTAATTTATGACAATCAATAAAAGGCTTCGTGATGAGGCCATTTTTCATCGTGTGAATCTTGTTGGTTATGAAAACAACCTAATAAAAGAATCATTAAAATTGCTGAATATTGTTGATAAACAATTAACAGCGCAGCTTTATGTAGCATTAGAGGATATGACGGCCAGTGAATTTAAAATATCACGGCTAGAATCAATGCTCAGTAGTGTTAAATCATTAAATTCATTTTCTGATTATTTATTTGGTGAATTGAACTTATTTTGTGAGCATGAAAGTCATTACCAATATTCACTATTTGAATCATTGCTACCAGATAACGTTTTAGCCAAATATCCACTTATGCAAATATCGCCAAATCAGCTATTTACCGCGGTAAAAAACAAGCCGTTTCAGGGACGTTTGTTATCTGAATGGGTAAGCAATATTGAGGATGATAGGCTTAAACGTGTTACCAATGCCGTTAGAACTGGTTATGCAACAGGTGAAACCACCGAACAGATTATCAAAAGAGTTAGAGGGACAAAAAAGAATAATTATAAAGATGGTGTGTTGGAAATCGGCAAGAGAAACGCATCATCATTAATTCATTCTGCTATATCTCATACTGCTGCGCTATCTCGTAATGAGTTCGGTCAAGCCAATAGTGATTTGATAAAAGGAAAACAATGGTTATCTACGCTAGATACTAGCACCACTCCGATGTGCATGATTCGAGATTTAAAGGTTTATTCACTGGATAACAAACCTATAGGCCATGACATCCACTACGGTGACGGACCAGGCAGACTTCATTTTTGTTGCCGTTCTGTTGAAACATTTATTCTAAAAAGCTATCGAGAGCTTGGAATTGATATTGACGAAACGCCAACAGGCACGAGAGCATCAATGGATGGGCAGATTCCTGCTAAAACCTCATATCTCGAATGGTTGAAGAGCCAATCAAAAGAAAGGCAGGAGCAGATATTGGGTGTGGAACGAGCTAGATTATTAAGAAGTGGCGAGATTACACCAGAAAAATTCTTTACTCGTGATGGGCATCTTTTAACAATCCATGAGTTAAACAAAACAATAGATAAATAAATATTCATTAACATCTAAGGTCGCTATATGCGGCCTTTTTTATTTTAAGAGCAAAGCTTAACCCTAAGGAAAAATTATGTTATTTAGAGAAATCAATCGAAAATTCTACTCACAAGCACCAGAAGGTGGGGGTGCGGGCGGTGGTGGAGCAGTGATTACACCAGAAATGCAAGCAATAATTGATAAAACTGTTGAAGAAAACACGCAAGGCTTAAAAAATAAAAATAACGAATTATTAGGTAAGCAAAAGGCATTATCTGAAAAACTAAAGCAGTTTGAAGGGATTGATCCTGACGCCGTCAAAACAATTTTACAGCGATTTTCAGATGATGAAGAAGCAAAACTTATTTCAGCAGGGAAAATCGATGAGGTATTAAACAAACGCACAGAGCGGTTTAGAAGCGAGTTTGATAAAAAACTCAAAGCAGAACAAGAACGAGCCGATAGCGCGCAAAAGAAAGCTGAAAAGTATAGCAGTATTGTGCTTAGCAACAAAATGACTAATGCAGCATTGAAAGCGGGAGCATTACCAGAAGCATTAGAAGATATTAGTTTACGTGCCAAAGGCATGTTTATTTTAAGTGATGACGGCGAGGCTGTCGCAGTAGGACAAGATGGCGAACCTTTACTTGGTAAAGACGGTAAAACTCCGTTATCACCTCAAGAGTGGGTGGAATCATTAAAAGATAATGCTCCACACCTATTTCCAAGAGCCGAAGGCACAGGAAGTGGAGGGCACAAATCAGGTGGCACAAATCTAGTCCGCTCAAAAATGACCAGTGCGGAAAAACACAATTACATCCAGAAGCATGGTCAACCAGCATATTTAAAATTACCAAAAGATTAAGAGGAAGTTAAATAATGGCAACAACAGTAAATACAGATTTAATTATTTATGATGATTTAGCACAAACTGCTTTTTTGGAGCGACGTCAAGATAATCTAGATGTGTTCAATACCGCATCAAACGGGGCGATTTTGATTGATAATGAATTAATTGAAGGCGATTTTCGAAAACGTGCATTTTATAAGGTGAACGGTTCTATTGATCCGCGTGATGTTAATTCCGTCAACGCTATTACAGGCAAAAAAATTGGCGCAGGAGAGGCGGTAGGCGTCAAAGTACCATGGAAATACGGTCCATATGAAACAACCGAAGAAGCTTTCAAGCGTCGCGGTCGTGATGTTTCTGAATTCTCGGAGGTGATCGGAGTTGATGTGGCCGATGCTACGTTAGAGGGTTACATCAAATATGCGATTAATTCATTAATGGCAGCCGTCGGTGCTAATACTGAAATGACAGTAACCGCAGATATCGCGACCGATGGGAAGAAAACATTAACCAAGGGATTGCGCAAATATGGCGATAAATTCAATCGTGTTGCGTTGTTTGTTATGCACTCTACAACCTATTTTGACATTGTAGATCAGGCAATGGATAACAAGCTGTACGAAGAAGCTGGCGTTGTAGTTTATGGCGGTCAACCAGGCACATTAGGTAAACCTGTATTGGTTACCGATTCTGCACCAGTTGATGCGATTTTAGGTTTAGTTGCAAGTGCTGTAAAAATCACTGAATCACAAGCGCCGGGATTCCGCTCTTACGACATCAACGACCAAGAAAACTTGGCTATCGGTTATCGTGCTGAGGGTACAGTTAATGTTGATTTACTCGGGTATAGCTGGGATACATCAAAGGGCGCAAACCCAGATTTAACCAAGCTTGGCGACGGTGCTAACTGGAAAAAACACTTTGATAGCAACAAATCAACCGCTGGTGTTTTAATTAAATTAGCGCCGTCTGGATATAGTCTAGAGACGCCAGAAGCCGGCAATAAAGGCAATAAAGGCAATAAATAAATAAGGGCTTTACGCCCTTTTTTTGGAGCGATGAATGATAACTACAGATCATAATTCCAACTCTTTTAATAGTTATGCCAGCGTTGATGATTTGGAGAATTTTGCTGACGCAAGAGGTATACAATTACCAGAAAAAAAAGAGCCGTTACTCATTAAAGCGATGGATTATCTGAATGGGTTAAATTGGGCAGGACAAAAAGCTAGGCCCGATCAGCCATTACCTTTTCCTCGAAAAGATATGGCAATTGACGGCTATTTTTTACCTAGCGGAATCATTCCCGTTCAAGTTGTTACTGCTCAATGCATGCTAGCTGTTGAGGCTATTTCGGGTGATTTATTACCTAGTGTACGTGAAGCTCCAGTAAAATCGGAATCTTTAGCCGGTGCGCTTGCGGTATCTTATGCAGTTGATGAATCCGGCTTTAAACCGCAGTATACGGCTGTTATGTCAATATTGGGCGATTTGGTTGTTAGCAATGGATTCTCAATAAATTGTATTGCTGAGAGGTCGTAATGGGCAGCTTTTATGAACGTT
This sequence comes from Gilliamella sp. Fer1-1, assembly GCF_001690825.1. NCBI lineage: Bacteria > Pseudomonadati > Pseudomonadota > Gammaproteobacteria > Orbales > Orbaceae > Gilliamella > Gilliamella sp. Fer1-1. The sequence goes on along the minus strand of NZ_LZGX01000009.1, from coordinate 3,500 downwards.
CATCTAATACGGCATTAAGGCTTCTGTCAAAGTACGGAATTGAATACTCCGTGTTAAGAAAAGGCAAAGTTTCGATTGTTAACGGCAAGGAAGTTATTACTGGGAATCAAACGTTTACAGCAATTGGCGTAAAAACTAACTACAACCCGATTGAAATTGACGGAACAGCCATCCAGTCTGGAGATATTCAAATGATTTTTGCCGCTAATATTGAGCTGAAAATTAATGATATTGTAACTGTTGATGATGAAAAATATCTGATTAAACAGCCTAATCCTGTAAAACCTGCTGACACGCTCATCTGTTACAAGGCGCAACTAAGGAGGGCTTGAATGTCAAATAGCAACAACTTTATATCATCTATAAATGCGTTTGTAGACAAAGCGAAAGCCAAAAATGAGCTTGTAGTTAAAAAGGCTAGCCTCGAAATATTACAGGACATTATCAGAATGTCACCTGTCGGGCAACCAGAATTATGGCAAGGTTATGCTCCTAAGGGGTATACCGGAGGGCGTTTTCGTGGTAACTGGCAGGTAACTTTTGATATTCCTGCTACAAACGAGCTTGATAGAATAGATCCGTCAGGAATGGATACTCTAAAGGATGGAATAGAACAAATTGGTCGCTATACTGGTGGCGTTCAATCAATCTATTTCACTAACAATCTACCTTATAGCGTAAGACTTGAATTTGGTCACTCTAAACAAGCACCTAACGGCATGGTTAGGGTAGCCGCGCTAAATGCTCAGGTTCACTTTGAAAACGCCGCAAGAGGAGGCTAACAATTGATTTCGACAATCTCTGAATTGCTGGAATCGCATTTAAATATCATTGCTAATAGATTAAATTTACCGATAATTTATGAAAACATTGAAGCCGCACCAAACGACGAAATCTACTTGAAATCCACCATATTGCCGGCCATGACCACTAGTTTTGATTTGGATGGCGATTCAAGGATTTACAAGGGGATTTACCAAGTTGGCATTGTTGCTCCAATTAATACAGGTAAATCGCGCTCACAGCAGATATCAGAAGCGATTATTAATCATTTTCAACTCAACACTGAGTTAATCAAAGATAATTTTTCACTTTATATCCATTCCGTTCCAAGTGCTTATCCAGCAATCACGGATAAAACCACTTACACAATACCAATCAGCATGAATTACCGTGCTGATACATTAATTTAATTAAATTTAGGAGTTTTAATTATGGGTTTTGCATTACCTAACGGTGCACGTGTTTACGTGCAAAAAACAAAAGGCGAGGCTTTAGCATTTGAAACTATTACAAACGCCAAAGAAGCTGTTGTCACATTAAAAGCAAATCACGGACTTGCGGTTAGCGACGAGGTTCTAATTAATTCGGGTTGGCCTAAATTAAACAATGTTGTTGCTAAAGTTATTCGTGTTAACAACACCGAAGTAACACTTGGCAACATTAATACTAACGATGTAAACACATTCCCTGATGGTGAAGGGGTTGGCTCTCTGACAAAAATCACGGCGTGGGAGCGATTACCTCAGATTAAAGAGGTATCAACGGAAGGTGGTGAGCAACAATATGTACAAATTCAATTTCTTGAAGACGACAAAGAAAAGCAGTTGCCAACCATAAAGTCAGCAAAAAGCAAAAGCTTCACAGTTGCCCATGATAGCTCATTGCCTGTTTACGCGCTATTGCAAGTGTTGGATCAAACAAATGATATTGTAGCGATGAAAATGTATGTACCAAAAGCAAAAGAAACTCGCTACGACGCGGTACGCGTGTCGTTTGACCCAACGCCTGAAACAGCTATTAACGAAATTGAAACTGTAAAAATCAATACAACAGTCGAATCACCCGCAATCACATTTTACAAAGATAAATAAGGATATAACTAAATGGCAAAATTTAAATTAGTCGCAGAACCAACGTTTAAATGTAATGTTTTAATTCCGCGCGCAGGTCAAGAGGACGGGCAAATCGAACTAACCTTTAACCATTACTCAGCAGATAAACTCACTAAAATTGAAGATGAAGTTAAAGATAAACAAATTATCGATCTTGTAATGAAAATAGTTCAAGGTTGGAGTTTGGATGAAGAATTTAATCAAGAAAATATGCAAATCTTATTAAATAACTATCCTGCTGCTTGGCGTGCGATAACCGATACATACTATAAAGAAATGTTAGGTCAACGCGAAAAAAACTAATTGAACTTGCCATTGCTCTATATACCCCCGAGCCATCAAAAGATGAACTGGCGGCATTCGGTCTAACCGAAGATGATTACGCTGATGAGTATGTAGAAATATGGCAAGATAATTTAGATGCTTTTAAGTTATTCAAGTCAATGTCCACCCAGTGGCGCACAAGCATGGGTGGCGTTACAGGGCTTGATTACAATTGTTTGCCATGGGTTATGAAAGTTAACAATATAGCTGAAAACGAGACTATTTTTAATGATATTCAAATAATGGAAAGTGAAGCCCTGAAATTAATAAATAAAGTTAAATAACTGGCGAAAAATCAGTTGTTTTAAAATAAGTTAATTAATAAACTAATTAATAAATAAAATAGGTTGGATTTAGGAGTAAATATGAAAAGAGATTGGGAATTAGTCAGAAAAATAATGATTGCCATTGAAGAAGCTCCTTCTGACATGCATATATCATCCTTTTCTATTGATGGTTACAATCCTGAATTCGTTGGTTATCACTTAAAATTACTAAGTGATGCCAGATTAATCGACGCTATTGACGCTAGTAGTGATGATATGCGTTACGAATATTATGCACAAGAGCTAACATTAGCGGGGCATGAATTTTTAGATAATATTAGAAGCGACACTAATTGGAATAAAATTAAAAAAATAGTAAAAGATAAAGGATTAGAATTAACATTTGATACTGTTAAATCAGCGGCATCTTATATGGTTATGAATCTTTTTTCATAAGACGATTCAATATTACAGGAATAGAATGAGAACATACCAATGACCATGATAATAGCAGCAAATTTAGGTGAATATGTAGTATTAGCCGCGGACAAAAGGGCGGTGATGCTTGATGCTGATGGACTTAGTTCTTATGTTGTCTCTGATGATACAAAAAAGATTGTTGATTGCAAATGCTTTGGTGTTACAGGTATGGGCTATGTAGAGATACTAGATGATTTTAAATCCATGGTATGTAAAGCAAAAATGAACTCTACTGATATTTTTATATCTTTAGCTAAAAAAGCTTATTTTAAGAATTTCACAACTCACAACTACAAATTATCTAAAACAAAATATTTGGTTGCCTACATTACCGAACTCAATAATTTCCTCTTGCCAAGAGTTGCAATTATTGAGGCGGGCAACCCAAATGACTTAATTATAGTTGATGATATTACAATCCTTTGCAAAGTAACTAAAGGCACAAATGAAACCTTACGAGACTTTTTAAAAGAAAATTTAAAAGTTCCAGATGAGAAAATTGCAAGTGAACAAAAATTAATATTTGAAAACATAG
>NZ_LZGX01000008.1:0-19957 GCF_001690825.1 Gilliamella sp. Fer1-1 | reverse complement strand
AAAGCGACGTTGATTACGGCTACTGTCACTCATAAAATCCATTGACCAACATTCACCTTGTTTATTGGGGACTAATAACCTTTCCGGACATCGTGGAGGAATGCGTTTTTTACGCTTTACCCTGAGATTAAGCTTTAATTCACAATACACCCGATATACCCGTTTATGATTCCATTGATAGCCGAGCTTTCTGATACGATGAAAACATTTAAGAAAGCCCCAGCGTAAATGCCTATCTGTGATAGCATTCAATACTGAAACAATAACCGAATCATCCTGTAACTTAGATTGATAATAGTAAGCACAACGGCTTAAGCCAACAATAGCACAACTCATAACAATAGTAACCGAATGATTTTGTTGTAGTTGCTGTGCCCACGTTTTACGTGCCTTTGTGGGCACTAAAGCTTTTTTATGATTTCTTCCTGAAGCTGAGATTTTAAGCTCAGTTCGGCAAACATCTGCTTAAGCTTGCGGTTTTCAGCCTCAAGCTCCTTTAAGCGTTTGATATCCGACGTTTCCATACCGCCATATTTTTCCCGCCATTTATAAAAAGTTGAATTACCCATGCCATATTTACGGCACAGCTCTTTAACGGGAATACCCGCTTCAGCTTCTTTTAAAATAGCTACGATTTGATGTTCAGTCATTTTTTTCATCATTAAATCCCCTTTTCTTTTATCATAGAGAATTTTCTACTTTTTTGCTGTACTATTTTAGGGGATAGTTACAATATGAATTAATAAAAACAATAATTTACAAAGTTGATACCAAAGATGATTACGCAGAATATAAATTAGAAGTCTATAAAGGAAATAATGGATTTAAAGGAATTATTTATAGAAAAGATTGCTATAGAATGTTAGCTCGTTATGATGGAAATTTTATAGGTATCGATAAAAATCTATTTACTCTAGATAATAATTTTAATCGTTGTTTAATTAATTATGATGAATTGGAAGAAAATATCATTAATCATTTTTATATTGAATTGGAGAAAATTGGAGGCCATCTCAATTAATTGTAATGGCTATTATTTCAAATTAAATTGAATTCTGTTGGAAAGCGAAATAGGTTTAATTCTCGCCAAAAAATGGGCAAATGTCACCTCTATGATATAACTAACAATCATAAGAGAGCATATTATGTGTCAAAAAACTTAGCGCAGAGTTTAAACAATAAGCAGTGGTTTGATATTGCTTTATCCACCTATCTAATGCGGATTTAGTGATGTCATACTCAGTAATAATATTCGTTTATTTTTTAGCATGTTGATATAGAATCACCATTTGTTTTTTAATTGGTAAGTAAAACGGCGTTTTTTTCTTCTTGAAATGCGATTTGTCATGCGTGATTTCTTTTGTTCTTTTGTTTATCGTAACAATAACCTGATAAAACGGGTACTAATTAGTATAACCTGTCCAAATATTTTGATGAGTATCAATAAGATATATAGTGAAATAAAAAGATGTTATAAAATTAGTGATAAATTAAAAAAGGAACTTCAATGGTGAAAAAGGTAATAGCACCTGAACAGGAAAAATATGATGTTATATATGAAAAAATATTATTCAATAAAATAACGGAGGCATTTTCTTGGCGAGAGCGACCGAAAGCGATGTGGGAATTAGGTCCAATAATGATGCCTGATGATGAAATAGCGCTAAAACAATTTTTGGGTAAGAATTGGCAAGATATCACTCTTGATATATACGTAAACTATGATGATGCTTTATTTTTATTTACTCCATCAGCCTATGCTTATTATTTACCTGGGTTACTTATTACTTCAGCTAAAGCTATGGATATAGCTATAGCTGAAGATGAAGCTATAGTTAGAGCTGAGGCTGAAGCTGAGGCTAAAGCTAAAGCTATAGATATAGCTTTAGGTAGAACTAGAGCTAAAGTAAGAGCTAAAGCAAGAGCTATGGCTAGAGCTGAGTCTTTAGCTAAAGCAAGAGTTATATGGGATAAAAAAGCAAGAATTAAAGGTCTTATAGATAAAATCGTATTTTGGATTATGGATTTTGAAAAAATACTGTCTGAGAGCCATCTATTTGAACGCTGGACAACATTAACCATTGAAGAATATTTAGCAGTTAAAGCTTGGTTAATATGGATTACAAGAGAAGATACATATCAAGATGATGAAGATATCTATCAAAATGATGAAAGTCTATGTCAAAATGATGTAATGAATTCTTTAATTAGCCTAGACAAACTTATTGACCTTGCTAAGCAACGAGAAAAATGACGCTGTAAATAAATTTATGTATTTGCCTATTTTTGAACTAAGCGAATGCGTAAAAATAAGTAGATACAAAATGGATAAAAAAGCCTAAGAAAAATGGTAGTTGAGTAGTTACACATAGGATGAGAGTATTCAAAATTCTGTGTCATTTCGGTTAACTAGGTGTAAAAAAGGAAATGACACAGAATTTTGAACACTCTTGGAAATAGGTATCACCAGTTTGTAGTATATCAATTACTTGCTTATCTGATATTTTGTCAATCAATTTGGCTGTTGCTTTTGTTTTTAAAAATCTATATATCTACCCATAACATATTGATGAATTTTAGCATAACATATCTAAAACATATCAACGTCATCCTATTAATGATTACCTTGCGCTTTTATGCTCATTATTTTCTATTCTTATTTTAGTTTTTTAGCTTGCTGATATCATTTTTATAATCGTCATTTAGGTATATATTAATTTAATTAATTGAATTAATTAATTTTGTCTTTTTATGTTTTTATTTTGTAAGGCAATAGCAAAATGTTTAACATAAAAATAACTAAAAGCTATCTTAGTTTCTGTTACAATATATTAATAATTAAAAAGTTAGTAATGTCATAACGCTATAAAATTAAAGGTTTTTTAATGATCATATCAGATGCTAATAGTGCAGTGTCATCTGTTGCTTATCGTGCAAACGAAGTCATCGCTATTTATCCAATTACGCCAAGCTCAACAATGGCAGAGCAAGCTAGCACATGGGCGGAATTTAATAAGCCCAATGTGTTTGGCGATACGCCACGAGTAATTGAAATGCAATCCGAAGCAGGCGCAATTGCTACGGTTCATGGTGCATTAATGACTGGTGCGCTTGCGACTTCGTTTACTTCGTCACAAGGTTTACTTTTAATGATCCCATCGCTATATAAAATAGCTGGTGAACTTACACCTTTTGTTTTGCATGTTGCTGCACGAACAGTTGCAACGCATGCCCTTTCAATTTTTGGCGATCATTCTGATGTCATGGCAATTAGGCAAACGGGTTTTGCCATGCTTTGTTCAAGTTCGGTGCAAGAAGCACAAGATTTTGCCTTAATTGCACAAATGGCCAGTTTAAATAGTCGCCTTCCTTTTGCTCACTTTTTTGATGGATTTAGAACATCGCACGAAGTTAATAAAATCTATCCACTGAGTGATGAACAGATCCATAACTTATTACCGCATAAGGCTATTAAAGCTTATCGAGCACAAGCTTTAACGCCTGACAAACCAGTAACACGCGGTACATCAGCTAATCCTGACACCTATTTTCAATGCCGAGAAGCAATAAATACCTATTATGATAATGCTTATCAGCATGTTGTTAATGCTATGGATGCTTTTGCAATAGAAACAGGCAGAAGATATCAGCCTTTTGAATATTACGGCGCTAGTGATGCCGAACGCATTATTGTGATTATGGGATCGGGAGCTAGCACAACCAAAGAAGTGGTTGATGTGCTACTTAAACAAAATGAAAAAGTTGGTGTTGTGATCGTTAGATTATTTCGCCCTTTTTCTGCCGAACATTTACTTGCAGTGATCCCAAATACTGCCCAAAAAATCGCAGTTCTTGATAGAACTAAAGAACCAGGAGCGCAAGCCGAACCTCTGTATTTAGATATTATTACTGCTTTTGCCGAAAGCCTATCGCGAGGAGAGCGCACATGCATGCCACTGATTGTTGGGGGGCGTTATGGGTTATCGTCAAAAGAGTTCGATCCTCGCTGTGTACTTGCGATTTTTACTGAGTTAAGAGCGGATAAGCCAAAACCTCGTTTTACCGTTGGTATTTATGACGATATAACAGGTCTTTCTTTACCATTACCAAACTGCTCTATTCCACAAAAATCTGCACTTGAAGCTCTTTTTTATGGGCTCGGTAGTGATGGCACCGTTTCAGCAACCAAAAATAATATTAAAATTATTGGCGATAGCTCACCTTTTTATGTACAAGGATATTTTGTGTATGACTCTAAAAAGGCCGGCGGTTTAACTGCATCTCACTTACGTGTCAGTTTAGATCCAATCGATTCACCTTATTTAATTACCAGCGCCCATTTTATTGGTTGCCATCAAGATCAGTTTATCGATAAATATCAGATTGTTGATAAACTAAAAGATGATGGTATCTTTTTGCTTAACACACCCTATAGTAAAGATGAGATTTGGCATCGTCTACCCAAAGAAGTGCAAGTACAATTAATTCAAAAACGCGCACATTTTTATATCATAAATGCGGCCAAAATTGCTCGTGAATGTAACTTAGGTGCCAGAATAAATACCGTCATGCAAGCAGCATTTTTTCACCTTGCTGAAATTTTCAAAAATGATTTTAATATCAGCCAATTAAAAGAAGTCATTGCTAAAAGTTATAGTAGTAAAGGGCAAAATTTGGTCGAAAATAACTGGAAAGCTCTCGATTTAGCTATTGCTTCGTTGGAACAAGTTCCGCTTAGTTGCGTTGATCAAAGCAGTGCAACTATGCCATCTATTGTGCCAGCTAATGCACCAAATTTTGTTAAAACAGTCACTGCTGCCATGTTAGCTGGTTTGGGTGATAGCTTACCTGTATCAGCATTTCCACCTGATGGCATATGGCCGATAGGCACAACTAAATGGGAAAAACGTAATATTGCTGAAGAAATTCCGATTTGGCAACCCGAATTGTGTACTCAATGTAATCATTGTGCCGTTGCTTGCCCACATGCAACCATTCGAGCCAAAGTTGTTGAGCCTAACGATATGGATAATGCACCAGATTCATTAAGCTCGCTTGAAGTGAAAGCTCGCGATATGAAAGGCCAACGCTATATATTACAAGTTGCGCCAGAAGATTGTACTGGTTGCAATTTATGTGTTGAAGTTTGCCCTGCACGTGATCGTAATAATTTTGAAATTAAAGCCATCAATATGCAATCACGTATCGACAATCTTGATACTCAGCGAGCTAATTTTGAATACTTTACCGCATTGCCAGATCGTGATATCAAAACGCTTGAACGCATTGATGTACGTACATCACAATTACTTACACCACTATTTGAATATTCTGGTGCTTGCGCTGGTTGCGGTGAAACACCATACATAAAATTGTTAACACAACTTTATGGCGATCATTTAGCTATTGCTAATGCTACTGGTTGTTCATCAATATATGGTGGCAACCTTCCATCATCCCCTTATACCACTGATCGTGATGGGCGAGGACCTGCTTGGGCAAATTCGCTATTTGAAGATAATGCTGAGTTTGCATTAGGTTATCGCATTACTTATGATCAACATAAAAAACGAGCATTGCGTTTGCTTGATTATGTTGCAGGCGACATTTCACCTGAAATTGTTATCGCTTTAAAATCATCAGAAACATCAATTGCTGAAAAACGCCAACAAGTCGCCTTGTTACGTGAACAGCTTGCCCATTTAGGTTCTGCGCAAGCACAAGAATTGATCGAAGATGCCAATTATTTGATTGATAAATCAGTTTGGGCCATTGGTGGCGATGGCTGGGCTTACGATATTGGCTTTGGTGGGCTTGATCATGTGATGAGCTTAACGGATAACGTCAATATATTAGTATTAGATACTCAGTGTTATTCTAATACTGGTGGCCAACAGTCAAAAGCAACCCCTATGGGCGCTGTATCAAAATTTGCAGATTTAGGTAAGCATAAAGCCCGTAAAGATCTTGGTGTTAATATAATGATGTATGGTCATGTCTATGTCGCACAAATTGCGTTAGGCTCGCAACTTAATCAAACACTTAAAGCTTTGCAAGAAGCCGAAGCCTATAATGGACCATCGCTAGTTATTGCTTATAGCCCATGTGAAGAGCATGGTTATGATCTTGCTAAATCACACGAACAAATGAAAGATTTAGTCAAATCAGGATTCTGGCCGCTGTATCGTTACGATCCACGTCGCATGGCTGAAGGTAAGCCTGGTTTATTGCTTGATTCAAAAGCACCGAACAGCGATTTATTATCTGGGATATTATTGAAAGAACAGCGTTTCCGTCGCTTAGAAACACTTGAACCAACAATTGCTAATACCTTACATGAACGTTCAACTAAAATGGTGGATTCTAAATATAAATTCTTACAGATGCTGGCAACCTATTCAGACATAGAAACACCAGCAGAGAGTTAAGCGCTATTATCCACGAATAGTTGATAACATATCCCTCAAAGAACCGTTAATAATAGCGGTTCTTTTTTTGCGCCCTTTTTGCACAGTAAAGCGCCACATTAGTGCACACTTAAATCAGCATGATGTACATAATGTAGATGTTAAACAAGAATAATCATTATTTTATTATTTTTATCACACAAAGTGCTTCCTTTCTTGCACTTATTATAAGCTTGGTATTATTTTTGCATAATTTATTATTGACCACATAAAAAATAATTAAAGATGAGGTGAATCATGGTGTGTAACCTAAATATCAGTAGAAGAAAGCTATTAACATTTTCAAGTGCAGCAATTGCCGGATTATCCGTTAATCAACTATTATCTAAAGCGTATGCTCAACAAGTACAAAATTCGACTTCATTCTCACTACCGATGCTTGATAAAGCCGTAGTGCCAGATGCAACTCACCCTATTCGGCTCAATTTTAACGAAAATGCGTTGGGCATGTCATCATTAGCCAAACAAGCAGCCATTGATGCCGTTTGGAAAGCAAATAGATATGCAAAAGCTGAAATGCCACTTTTAAATAAAGCATTAGCTCAATACCATCAAGTAAGTGATACACAAATTCTTTTGACAGCAGGTTCATCAGAAGGGATCCGTAGCACTATTTCTGCTTTTGTAAAACCTGATGCTCAATTAGTGATACCCGAACTCACCTATAGTGATGGTGAACATTTTGCCAAAATATTTCATTTAAAAATCACTAAAGTGCCATGTTTAACCGATTGGAAAATTGATATAAACGGTTTAAGAAAAGCGGTTGAAAATTATCAAGGATTTTCTATTGTTTATTTAGTTAACCCCAATAATCCTACTTCTGCTGTATTTGGCATTAATGAAATTGAATCATGGATAAAAAGTAAACCTAAAAACACCATTTTTATTTTCGATGAAGCTTATGCCGAGTTTGTCAATGATCCAGCTTTTGAGTCAGCAGACAAATTTATTACCCAAGGGTATGACAATATTGTACTGCTTAAAACATTTTCTAAAATTCATGCAATGGCTGGATTACGAGTAGGTTACATTGTCAGTACAGAAGAAAACACTAAAAACATAGCCCAGTATGTAGCAGGCGAAAAGCTTAATTATTGTGGAGTTTGTGCGGCATTGTCATCACTAAAAGATACTCAATATTTGGCTTATTGTAAAAAAGTAATTGATGTATCACGTGAAATTATGGAAAAAGTATTGTCCGAGCTTGGATTTCATTATCTTAAATCAGAAACCAATTTTATGTTTCATAAAACCTCTATTGCATTAAATGATTATCGGGAATTAATGAAAGAAAAATTTATATTAGTTGGCCGAGATTTTTCCCCTGCCACTGATTGGTGTCGTATATCACTTGGCACTCCGGAAGAAATGCTTTATGTAGCAAAAGTAATGCGTGAATTAAGACAAAAATCAATGATTTAATTATAGAGGAAAAGAATAAAATAACATTAAAGCACTCTAAATAGATTGAATTTAGAGTGCTTTAATTTCATATAGATTTAGCTTTTGCTAGTTATTAAACGGCGTGCCATCCAATAATGCTTCTTCCAGTAACTATCATTCAAGTTTGAATAAATCACACCTTTTGATGTTGAAGCATGTAAAAATTTACCATTAGCATAATAAATCCCAACATGTAAACCACTGCGGCTACGGCCTGTCTTAAAGAATACCAAATCACCTGCTTTAGGCTTATTAACTTTAACACCTAATCGAGCTTGCTCAGCCGCACTTCTTGGTAAGTTTTTTGAGAGTTTGTTTTTGAAAAAATTCATTACCAATGCAGAACAATCACTACCCGCTAACGTGGTGCCTCCATAACGATAGGGCGTATTTTGCCATTTTTTATAATGGGAGTCTATTTTAGCTAACATAATCGAATCAGATTTAGTTTTTTTGCTTGAAACCTGAGGTTGGCTAGAACTACAGCCAAATAGCATAAAAATAGACAAAACAAATGTCATTATTAGAAAACATTTCTGCGTGCTAATGCAACTGCTCAGCAACGTTCCTAATAGCCGATTGCCATTTTTTATCATTTCTTTTTGTTCCTTTATTTAAAGTCGACCAATGCGAATAACGTCTAGCTACCTTTAAACTTTTAGGCAACACACCTTTTTCCCATTCTTGTTTGTCTAATTTTGATAACTTAATAGGCGATGTGTTCGCATGGCTTCGATAATTTAAACTTTCTTTAAGATTCATAAGCCTTAAAGAAAAAAAACAAATAATCACATCATCAATACTTAATTTTCTATATCCAGAAAGTTGGTATCGCATTCTAGAGCCATAATGTTTAGCTGTTTGCATTAAACTACCAACAGCGCCCCCAATTAAGGCTGCTGAGCCAAGCGTAATTCCGCCTGCAGCTAAATCGATGCTTGCCCCAATAGTTGCACCTGACACAAAACCTTTTGCCAGCTGTTTGCTCATCGTTTTTAGCGCATCTATATTAAATAGATCGGCATTATAACGACCTTTTATTAACGGTAAATGCTCTTCACTCTCTAGTACAGAATTGAATTGATAAAGTTTTAACAATTCGTTTATTGCTAATTGTTCCCGCTTTCTTACTTGATTTTGCATATCTACAATAGCTTGTTTGTCATCTGATTTTACCATTTTATAAAAAGCAGTGACATCAACTAATGCTTCTGCGATAATCAAATTAGCACTGTGATTGCGAGATTCGCGCATTTGCACAATGTGATCTAGCCATTGTTCTAAAATAACCTTTGCAGGCTCAATTAATAAAGCTAGGCTTTTGTACAGCCGCTCCTCGCCGTCTATGGGGGACACTATAGCATCAAACTTTATGATAGCATGAATCCCCACACGTGAAAGCAATTTTTTCCATTCCTTTTCATTTTTTTCCTCATGGGCAGTAAAATTTAGCACGGCTAACAATGGCTTATCACCACTGGCTAAAATAGTCAATTCATCATGATATTTAGCAAGAATAGGTTCTCGCACATCAATAACATATATAGCCGCATCACTTTTTAATAACTGTCTAATGACTTTGGCTTCTTGATCAAAAGAATTTTCTGCTTCAGGACTTTGTAAAAAATTTGTTAATTTATCAACACCATCGAGCCTACTATTTGCTGGCGTTATATGATTAATATAATCATATAATGCCAAGCTGTCTTCTAATCCAGGCGTATCATAGAAAATGATTGACTTTTGCTCATCTAAAGGCACTTTAATGGACTCAACATGCCGAGTTGTTCCAGGTTTATCAGAAACATCACCAAAGCGACTATTTCGAGTTAAAGTTCGTAATAACGAAGTTTTACCTACATTTGCATGCCCTACCACGGCTAATTTTAATGTTGTTAACATGTTAAAATTCCTCGTTTAACCATGTTGGTGTAGCTGATTGTAGTGATAAAACCTGCCAATTATTAAGTTGCTTACCTTGATTAATAAACCAAATTCGGTTTTGTTGTGATTTATTCATCAATTGATTAATTAAATTTAACATTCCCCTATCAGGAGTCCTATCAGTATCAATAGCAATTAATAATTTTTTAGCTGGCGATAATTGTAAATAATCTAAAATGTTACGGCGTTGCTCGCGTGTATTTAAAAAACCTAAAAAAGTAACTGAACCTGGTGGTGACCAATCTTCCTGTATGTCAATGGCGACCAAAAAAGCGCCTTGCCCATCTTCTATAAAGTGGTTGGTTAAGCGAGATACCTTATCTTTTCCTTTACTATCCGCATCTTCAACATTAACTAACAATGGTTGTAAGTCATTAGCTAATAATTGGTAACAGGCAGTTTGAGTATTTAATTTAATTTGCCGACAGCTTATTATCCAGTTAAGCCCGCAAATCACCATACAGAGCAATCGAATGATTAATCCATAAACACAAAAAATCCCAAGTAGCCAAATTGCCCATGCAGAACGTGCGTCACTGGCATTTAATGCTTGTTCACTGAGTCTTATAATATCATTGTTTGGAATGGTAAAACCGATGAAAGAAGGCAACCAACCTAAATAATGAGTTAAGTTAATAATAGCATCCGAACTCAGTAATGTTGTTTTCCACTCAAATCGATAATGTTGAGTTGAAAATAAAACAACTAATACTAATAGCGCACTACTTAATATAAGGGTCCAAAAAAGATTGAGAACAAAACCAATTAACCAACGGATACGTACACCAAATAACTCAACAAAAGCGGGAATAAGCTGCTGTACTGTCTTTTTCTGAGAAAATTTTTTAGTCAGCCATAGCCAACAATAAACAAGTAAACTCCCACCAAGATTTGAAAAAAAGAAAAAAGAAAGTAGCCAAATGCATAAGGTAACTAAATGTACGCCTAATAAACTAAAAATAGCCCAATACAAATTAATCGGATCTTGGCTTAAAGCGCCAAAAGCCAAGGTTGCCCCAAATATAGTGGATAAAAAAAATAATATAATAAAAGAAAGTTTTGCTGCACGTAATAATGTTTTTTGCGCTGAAAGCAAACCATTTTCTTTAGACAACATGACAGCACGCATCACAATACGATTAGTAAGTGATGTCTGCATCGCTCTTACTTGTCTATTAATATCTTGATCTGCAAACCGCCCAGATTCGTTTTCAATTAAATGAATAGTCTGAGTGATCCATAAAGATTTTAGCTCTTCTCGCATTGAACTTAAATTTCGTCATAGCCTTTAGTAAAAATAAAACAAACGCGACATAAGTCGCGTTTACAAGTAAAGTAGCTAACTTATTGGGTAATTTCACCTATTTTAGTTAATAACGTTTGAATACGTTGTTGCCACATTTGTTGATCTTGTTTTAGCTTGTCATTTTCATCACGCAACGCTTTCATTTCATCAGAACTATCATTAATCAACTGTTCCAACTCCTGATTGCCTTGTTTTAAAGTAGCAATCTCTTGTTGTAATGTCGTGATAGTATTAACAGTATGTTGGATTTTACTCTCTAATTGATTCAATATTTCTAATGACATATTTTTCCTCAAGCTCAAATTATTTGGTGTATAATGCCAATCATTATACCGAATTCATTCTAAAATCAACACTATTTTAAACTTTAAGTTGGAGAAAATTATGCGTAAACCACTTGTTATGGGAAATTGGAAGCTCAATGGTAGTACCGACATGGCTAAAAGCTTAGTCGCAGGGCTACGAAATGAGCTATCAAATAACACGGCTTGCAATGTTGCAATAGCACCACCGGTAGTCTACCTTGATTTGGTAAAACATCAGTTAGATGGCTCTAATATTATTTTGGGAGCTCAAGATGTCGGCATTAATCTGTCTGGTGCTTATACAGGTGAAGTCTCTGTTGAAATGCTAAAAGATATCGGCGTTAGCCATATAATTATTGGGCATTCAGAACGTCGCACTTACCACAAAGAATCTGATGAATTTATTGCTAAAAAATTTGGTGTAATAAAAGAAGCTGGTTTAGTCCCTGTTTTATGTATTGGTGAAACAGAAGCAGAAAACGAAGCTGGACAAACACAAGCTGTTTGCGCTCGCCAAATTGATGCGGTAATTAAAGCGCTTGGCGTTCAAGCATTTATCGGCGCGGTTATTGCTTATGAACCCGTTTGGGCGATTGGAACTGGCAAATCAGCAACTCCAGCACAAGCACAAGCTGTTCATAAATTTATTCGTGACCATATAGCTAAACAAGATGCTAAAGTTGCTGAACAAGTAATCATTCAATATGGTGGTTCGGTTAATGACAAAAATGCCGCTGAGCTATTTACTCAACCAGATATTGATGGGGCATTAGTTGGTGGGGCATCACTAAAAGCAGATGCTTTTGCAGCAATTGTTAAAGCCGCTGAGCAAGCTAAAAAATAAACCTCATATATAAGAAAAATATATAAGAAAAGGCATTTATTGCGCCTTAGCTCATTGTTAATAGACCTCGATATAATTCGAGGTCTATTTATTGATGCCTTTATTTCTACTGAGGACTAAATTAATTACTTCTTTTTGAGACTATCTGTCTGATTTTTAACAATAAAAAATCACTTTAGGTTATTAACAATCCATACCAAATTGAGTATAGAAATACCTATTAAAAACGCAGGTTTAACCACAGTTTTAAGAAGGCAATAATGCTGGTCTGTATTAGATAATGTGATCTTCCCAACAGATCACATCTTTTTCGTAAACAATGCGATTTTTAACCGATATTTTTAGCTTATGCATAAGCTTCTTATTGCCTGTAATAAGTGGGTGCCAATCAGGTAGCGTGCCTTTTTCAGAAAAATAACGATACGTGCAAGTAACAGGTAACCATTCGATAGTAAGTAAATTTTCACGTGTTAACTTAATACAATCTGGTTCATAATCAAAGCGATTATAATAATGTTTACACTGACAAGTATTAGAATCAAGCAAATTACAAGCCACATTGGTGTATAAGATTTCGTCCGTATCTTCATCCATAAGTTTATTCAGGCAACACTGACCACAACCATCGCAAAGTTGTTCCCACTCTTCGTCGCTCATTTTATCTAACGTTTTATATTCCCAAAATGGTTCAATCATACTTTAAAATCATCTTCTTTTAACATCTGCAAGAAAAAGCCATCTGTTTTTATTTTTTGTTCGATTTCATCTGAAGAGCCAACAACAAAACGTCGTTTGCCATCAAGTAATACTTTCATCACAAATACTGGCGTACCAAAAATCGAAAGTATCTTATCTGGAATGCTTGAAAAGTTATTTTCATGTTCCATATATAAATAACAGTTTTCTTTTTTGGTACTTCGATAAATATAACACCACATCATAAAATAAAACCTTATCAATAAATCTTTATTTAAGACTATTTTGCAAATAAACACCTGCACCCAATAGCCCTGGATCCTCATGAGTTATTACATAAACGGGGATTTTTTTGACTAAATATGACATTCGACCTTTATGCTCAAATGCCTCTCTAAATGGTGATGCTTTAAAAAACTCAATAAAACGCGGTACAATCCCTCCAGCAATATAAACCCCACCTTGTGTATTAAGTGTTAAAGCCAAATTACCACCAAACCGCCCCATAAAGGTACAAAAATAAGTTAAAGTTTGCAAACAAAGTGGGCAACTATTTGATAAAGCATTATTGACAATAATGTCAGGTGTCACCTCTTCTATAGGTTTATTATTAATATGTAACAAAGCTTGATAAATATTAACAATGCCACTGCCTGAAAGAAACCGCTCGGTCGAAACTCGTCCAAATTTTTTTCTTAGTTGAGCTAAAATACGATCTTCTTCATCACTAATCATCGGTAGCTCTGTGTGCCCACCCTCACCAGATAAACTAACCCAGTGTTGGTTAACTTTTATTAAATGAGAAACACCAAGCCCTGTGCCAGCACCATAAATTGCAATTGGATAATTTAAATCAGGCTCACCCCCCTCAATTTTAACTAATTCATTTTTTGATAATTGAGGAATCGACATTGACACAGCGGTAAAATCATTAATTACTTCCAGTTTTGTAAGATTTAATGCTCGAATCAACTCAGAACGTGAAAATGACAAATCATTGTTGGTCAGATTGATCACATCCTCGCTATCAATGGGGCAAGCAATAGCAATACAAGCCATTTTAACCGTTACTGATTGGGATGCTAAATAATCTTTAATTAATGTTAATAAAACATCATTTTTTGAGATAAGAATTTTAGTGATTGCCGATAACTTATTAGTTGTTAAATCATACAGTGCAAATCGCGCATTGGTTCCACCAATATCAGTAACTAGTGCATATTGACTCATGTTGTTCCCTTCTGTGACAAATTAATTATACTAATTCAAATAACAGTATCTATATGTATTCGTTGCACAAAGTGCAACAGGTAATATTATGAACTATTTATCGTCATTTAACTAATTTATCTTAATGATATTGCTTAGGCGAGGCTCCGCTAAGCTAACTTAGCGGATAATAAGTATTAAAGTTTTATTTAAAATAACCAAGAACTATAACCATTTTTTTAGTTTAAAATAAATATAAGGTGCAACCCCTGCTAACAACATTAATAGTAACGAAAATGGATAACCATATTCCCATTTTAATTCGGGCATAAATTCAAAGTTCATACCATAAGCAGAAGCAACCACTGTTGGTGGTAAAAATACAACCGATACCACCGAGAAAATCTTAATAATTCGGCTTTGTTCTATATTGATGAAGCTAGTCGCAGCTTGCATTAAAAAGTTTACTTTTTGAAATAACGACTCATTATGAGGAACAAGCGACTCAATATCTCGAATAACTTCACGTGCTTGTTCAAGCTGATCGGTCGGCATTTTGGCGCGACGAACTAAATAGTTAACCGCACGTTGGCTATCCATTAAACATAAGCGTACTTTCCATGCAGTATCTTCAAGCTCAGCCAATGAGGTGATCGCTTCATCATAATGTTCCTGTGCAGAACGATCCATAATAATGGAGCTTAGCTCTTCTAATTCACTATAAATATTTTCGATTTGATCGGCTAATTGTTCCACTTTGACTTCAAATAGATCAAGCAATACTTCATAGGGATTACCATCAACCATAGTTTGATAACGTGAGCGCATTCGGTACAAGCGAAATGCGGGTAGATCACGTTCTCGTAATGTAAATAGTCGCCCATTATGCACAGTAAATGCTACTGTTGAATTGCCTGCTCGATCTTCTGCATCAGCATAAAAAAAGAAAGAGTGAACATGCAATCCTTCATTATCTTCAAAAAAACGAGCTGACGCTTCAATATCATCTAATTCAATACTCGTTGCTAAGTTTTGTCCTAAATGTGTTAAAACAAAATCACGATCGGCCTCTTCTGGCTCAATTAAATCAATCCAAGTCGCATTATTTATATCGTCTTCGTTAATTTTTACCAATTGTTTGTTTTTTAATCCAAACGCATTAATCATAAGGTCTCCAGTAAGGGGGAATATGTTTAGAACAATACATCAACAAATATCGGGTATTATACTCGTTATAGTAACAAATTCCTATGATTAGGCTAATGTTTCTATATCTTTACAAAATGTGAACAAAATTCCATTAATAGAATTAAATTCGCTGATATTACTATAGTCTCATGTTACAATACATAGCTTAAAACACTTATGCAATTTTTAGGAGTTAATAATGGCCAATCGAGGAATAAATAAAGTTATTTTAGTTGGTAACCTAGGTCAAGACCCAGAAGTTCGTTACATGCCGAATGGTAACGCGGTTGCTAATCTTAGTTTAGCAACATCAGAATCCTGGAAAGATAAACAGACTGGCGAAACTCGTGAGCGCACTGAATGGCATCGAGTTGTTGTTTTTGGTAAATTAGCCGAAATTGCAGGTGAGTACATAAAAAAAGGCACTCAAGTGTATATTGAAGGTCAATTACAAACAAGAAAGTGGCAAGATCAATCAGGAAACGATCGTTATACAACAGAAGTTGTTATCAACCCAATAGGCGGTACATTGCAAATTTTAGGTTCTCGCAATAACAACGAAGCAGCAAGTAACGGTTCATGGGGACAAAGTGCCAATAATTATTCATCTGCGCCAGAAGCACAATCTCGCTCAACAATGCAAGGTACGCCAACTTCAGCTCCTCAACCCGCAGCTATGCCTGAGCCACCAATGGATTTTGATGACGATATTCCATTTTAAATACTATACATAAAACATAAAGAAACCAAGAGATGCATTTAATATCAATGCATCTCTTTTTTACATTTGTTGGTCACGCTTTATGTACCTACCCCCTAAAATAGTGCAACAAAAAAGTAGAAAATTCTCTATGATAAAAGTAAAAGGGGATTTAATGATAAAAAAATGACTGAACATCAAATCGTAACTATTTTAAAAGTAGCTGAACCTTTAAAAATAGCTGAAACCGGTATGATCCTCGCAAAAAATGAACAAATGCCATCTCTATGATATAACTAACAATCATAAGGGACACATTATGGTCAAAAAATTCAGCACAGCGTTCAAATAACAAACGGTTGATTATGCATTAGCTAATGCACATTTTCCATTGGCTAAAACCACTAACTATTTAGGTATTGATAAATCAACGCTGGATAAATGGCTTAGGCAACTTAACCCTAACAAAACTAGTAAACGCGAGCTAATTTGTGAGCAACAAAAAATGATTGCGCTAGAAAAAAACAAAGCACAAAAAATTAGCCAATGAAATGCTAAAAAAGGCGTATGTGTACTTTATCAACCATCCAAGTCGGTGAAGTACCAATATACGAAGCAACATTTGTTACCATACCCATTACCGCTAATCTGCCGCCAGTTAAAAGCTAGCGTATCAGGTTATTCTGTTTGGCTAAAGCGTGAATCAAATCAAATGAACTATTTGAGAATATCAAAGCGCTTTATTGGCAACATAAAGCTCGTTTAGATGCACCAAGCTTAGTAGATGATATCAAGGACAAGGGCTAGGATGTATCATAAAGAAAGGTTAGATTAGCTGAGCATGATAAAAATCAGCCAGAAAACTCATTGATTTTATTGAATTTTTTATTTTATAACATAATAAAAAATAATCACATTAATTCTTTTGCTACAAGCCTATCATTATGATGTGCTGACTAATACATAAAGTATATTGATAAGTATTTAGTTTGTAACTCACTCAAAATAGACTAACAAACGTTTATTGATACCTATTCAAGGCGGGCTTTTACCAAAGTCTATACTAAAAAATTAGTTTAATTGTAGCTGATAAAGCGCTTTCTTTTTCGATAGAGAACAGATGCCACTATTACGCACACCAATCAACCTAGGCACAGAATATAATGGACATAAAGGAAAGCCATGCTTATGAACTTTATCCTAACTAGCAGAGATTGAACACACCAAAACCAAAGCTTATAGCCCGCAGACGAATAGGATTTGTGAACGATTTCATAAGACAATAAACACCGAATATTACATGTAATGTTCAGTCGTAATATTTATACTGAATTATGCATTTTTTTACGCCTAAATCGTCTTGAGTTTCTATGTTTTTGGCTAGTTCAGTCACTAACTCTCTTGATTTTTTTCATCCATTTTTATTCACCTATTTTTTGTACATTAGAATAAGTTAAAAATAGGCAAATACACAAATTTATTTACAGGATCAAGCTTAAGGCATTCTGGCAATAGAAGTAATATGTTGATTAATCCTTATGCCATCCCATGTTCCTGAATGACCATTATTAATGGTTTTATTTGCAATGTTATAAATTTGAGTGTCTCCCCAACTAAAATAATTACCGTGATAAAAATTTTCTGAAACAAGGCAATTAGCTAAATCAATAAATTTACTAAATTCATGGTTATTGCCCGTTTTCATTTGATACCAATTATAATTATCGTAGTAAGTTACACATGGTATTATTTGCATTCCAGGAACATATTCAATTGGAGATGTTGGGTTAGTTGCGCCATAGTCTCCATAAATTAGGTTTATTCCTTGAAATGAACTTTTTAAGTTAAAATATAGAAGTAAGTCAAGATTAGGTATTACATCCCAAACATCTCGATTGGGTGTTTCAGAGTGAGGCATTGCTTCCCCAACATCTCGATTGGGTATTTTTTGTGATGGAAATGATGTTGAGATTATTGAAACATCAATACCCTCATATTCAATTGAAAGCCTCTGTAAAATATAATCCAATCTATTTTGAATTACATTGATATTTTCACCAACTATTGATCCTATATCGCATAATACTAGCATCTTCTTAACATCATATGATGCCGCTAATAATGCAAATAAGTTATTAATTGAGCTTTGTGACAAATCCGTTATTCTTAATGCAATTTTTTTGTATTGTCTATTTTCAAGTTTAAATAAAAATTGAAGATTATCTCTTGTTCTAGACGGTAATATACTGATAACTGGGATTAAATTGTTATTAACATTAACAATTCTTTCATAAAATTCGTATTTATGTTGAAAAGCATTAGTATGATCTAATAAACCATTAACTTGATTATACTCATCATACATATCAGGAGTAATAAAAGAAGCGTCAATCATAAATGGATAATTACCCCAATTAGGGAGAAAATTATTGAATAAGTAATCCGCCTTTAATTCTCCTCTTGTATTTATAAACGGCAGAATTTGATTTTTATCGCTGTCATACGTGTTAACTAATGCATTGATATCATTCATTCCTAATCTTAAATTTACTATATGAAACATTGTTTTCTCCTTACTTTCTAACTGGTTATATTATCTATTTTATTATATTCAAAAAACTCAAGCGGCTAGCTGTGTTTTCTTAATAGCATTGATTGGCTTAACATTACCTTGCCGTGTATGTAAAGTTGATCTAGCTCATCTTCATGTATTTTTCACGAGTCGTACAGTTTATTGTCGGATTTCACCCGAATAATATTTTTATATTACTTGTAATCGTTTGGCATATAAATTACGTATAGTAGCTCAAACTTAAACTAACGAACACTAATTATTCACCAGAATTTATTTTAACAAAATGTATGTCTAATGCACAAAATAAATTCTCCAGTTACTTTTCTTTAACTAACGCCTTTGTGTTTAGCCAAGTTTACCACGGTGTTTTGCCACAAAAATACTTGCCTAAATGCGCTCTTTCTTTATTATAAAATTTCAGCTTTTTTTTAATATCCTATTGAATTTTAGACAATTCATTATAAATCTTACATCAGAACATCACATCATAACATTCGGTTTTCATCGTTTTATAAAATTGCTCACCAATCTCATTTATCTGTTGGCTGTATACTTTGGTTTGGTGTACTTTGCATCTTCGAAGCTAAAATAAAGTTTATAAATTAGTTTTTACGAATTATTTTCTGAAGCGCTAGCACACCGCTTTGCTTATAAACTTTTTTGAAGCGATAATAGCTATCCCGACTATACCCCATCACTTTACAGACTTGTCGAACATTTCCTAACTGTTTGCTGAACGCTAAAAGACCTAATTTAGGTTGATGATTTTTGCTGTTTGATTCATTTCTTTTCTGCCACGCCTTTTTTAATTATAAAATAACTCCGATTCCGATTGTTGATGAAACACACATGTGCCTTTTTTAGTTCAATAATTTTTTGCTGATCACTAGTTAGCTCAAGTTTATTGGTTTTGTTAGGATTTAAGTTGTCTACCCCATTTATCCAGTGTTGATTTGCCTATTCCTAAATGGTTAGCGATTTGAGCTAATGAAAAGTGAACATTAGATAAAGCATAATCCATCGCTTGTTGTTTGAAGCCTGCACTGAATTTTTTGACCATAATGTGTTCCCCTATGATTGTTAGTTATATCATAGAGGTAACATTTGTCTATTTTTTTGCGAGAATCACTTTCTCATTTTATTACCTCTTATTTATATAAATTGTTTTTCTAAAGCATTTCAACCTGCGATTACGCCCTAAAAATTAGTCAGAAAAGGTATTGATTTTATTTAATTTTATTTCAATGCTTTATAAAAACCAATACTGCTTTATCCTA
>NZ_LZGX01000007.1:0-23202 GCF_001690825.1 Gilliamella sp. Fer1-1 | reverse complement strand
AAATGATTTTATACTGAAACGGTATAGATTCCTGAATATTTTTTACGAAAATCACTCTAATTTTTCGCCAATAAAATAGGGGGGTAATGCTTATATAAAATCCTTATATAAATAGCAAATTCATTCAAACAATCGAGAGAAAGTAGAAAGTGTAATATGTCATTTAATCGTGAGGTATCATCTGTAAATATTTAGCGGTTATAAAGATAGGGTGTTAAGATTAAATTTTTGATTAATCAATATAATAATGTGAGCGCATAAAGCGATTTTTGATAAAATGCCTTATGCGTTTTTAGTGAATTATTTTAATTATGAAGTGTAAACAACTCGGTGTTTTCTACACTTTATTTCATTTGAAACAGTGACATATTTTGCATGGTCATAAAGGTATATTGCGCCGCTTGTAAATTAGCTTGTAGCATGACATATTCTGAGATTGTTTCATACCAGTCAACATCTTCAAGTTGGCTAATTTGAGTTTGAAATTCAATATCCAGTGTTTTACCTAATGCTAATAGTCTATCAACTTCAGACAATACCGATCCGCCTTGCGCCCTAAGCGTTGAGATGTTATTAAAAGAATTATCTATTCCGTTGTGAGCCTTTGATAATCCATCCCTAAATTGTTGGACAGTCTCTTCATTGTCATAGTCTAGATCCATTTTTAACGCTTCAATTGCATAATCTATGCTGGCAAAAATATTACTTTCGGCGGGGGTTCCATCAGCTTGTTTTACATTTGCTCCCGTCATGAATACTTCAATGCCTGTAAAACTGAGTGCGATTTCTCGTGAGTCATCAATAAAAACGTTAACCGATGTTGTGCCGCCTACGTAACTTACTTCGCCAGATTCGTTTACAACAAAAGGTGGGGTGTCGTTTTTCTTGCCAGCAAAAAGATAGTTGCCATTAGTATCTTTTGAGTTGGCTAATGATAACAGTTGATCTTTTAAAACTTGTAATTTGTTGGCAAGATCTAATCTGTTTTCTTCATTTAATGTTTCGTTTGCTGCATAAACCAATGTTTCTTGAATTGTTTGGATAACGGTATTGGTTTCCGCTAAAATCGTTTCTTGACGGCTAAGTAATTTATCGGCGCTTTCACGGGTTGCTTGAAACTGTTCATTTTGCGCTTGAGCCTGTTTTATTATCAATGATTGTGATGCGCCCATCGGATCGTCAGACGGCGATAAGATCTTTTTGCCCGTGGCTAAATGCAAACCAGATTTTTGCCATCGGCTATTGGTATTTAAAATACTTTGTAAGTTTTTTTGATAAAGTGAGTTTGTACTAAGGCGCATTTTTTATCCTTTTATCATTTAGTTAAACCTAAAATGGTATCAAATATTGTTGTTGCCGCATCTATCACTTTTGCATTAGCTTGGTAATACTGCATATATACCTGCATAGAGATATATTCTTCTTCAATATTCACTCCGGATATAGATTGATTTTGTTCATAAATTTGCTGAGTAATATTTTTGCTTGATTGGGCAGATATTTTAGCCGTTTGGGTTTCACTGCCAATATAATTGACTAAACTTGTATAAGCACTTTTTAAGGTTGTTGTACCATTAACCAGTTTTTCATTTTGAATTTCTAGTAATTTGGCAACATTACGATTATCACCTGCGCCATTTTCTTCATCATTAATACCCGTTGCGAGTTTATTAACGTCTTTGACTTGTAATTGTAATGATGAGGCAACATCGGCAACAGGTTTTATCATAAACGAGTCACCAGGCATTGCATTGCCATTGATCTCAATACAAAGCCCATCAAAAATTAACTTACCATCTTCAATTTCTGGAGTGATTTGTTTATTATCAGATAATCGGGTAACAACCCAATTGTCACCATCAAATTCAATTTTATAATCAGAAGCTTTTACGTCGCAAACTGAGTTAAATTCGATTTTTGCCGAGGCATTACCTTGATTTTTTATATTAGTGATACAACTAGGGTGATTGTAGTCAAATAACTTTTCACCCTGATTACCATTAATATCAACGCCTGACATATGCACTTCATTAAAACGTTCTGCCAAATTTAGGGCAATTAAACCTAATTGATTACGAGCTTCAGTTAATGGCCCGTCACGAAAAGTTAATAATCCGTTTAATGTGCCTGATGTAATATTTTGGCTAGTCAGTTCTTGTGTTGCTCCTGAATGATGCGTATAAATAATGGTATTTAATGTAGGATCGTCTTGCGATGGTTGTACCGATAATAGGTTAATTGAAGAGCCTTGGACTAAATTCAAGCCATTAGCCAGTGAAAGGTTATATTGCCCATTTTGTTCAGTAACGGTTATGCCAACGATTTCGCTTAACTCATTAACCAATTGATCGCGTTGGTCAAGTAATGCATTGGGTTCAAGCCCATTTCCCACCGCCTGTAAGTGTGAAATCTTTTGATTAAGTTCGGCGATTTGCTGAGTATAGGTATTAACCTTATCAATATTACTGCTTAACTCGGTATTGACATTAGCAATTTGATTTTTTAGGTTTTTTTCTGTTTTATTAAATTGATTCGTCAATGAGGTTAGATCGCTAATAACAGTTTGCTTGGTCGCGGCATCACCCGCATTTGAAGCAAGCTTATTTAAGCTTGCAAAGAGGTTATTGAGTTGTGATGAAATGCTATTATCATTTTCGGCTAATAAATTATCTACCTTTGATAATTCATTATAATAAGCTTTAATCGACCCATCTTGTGATTGTGATTGACGTAGCTGTCCTACAACAAAATGGTTAAAGGCGCGATTAACTGATGATACTGAAACACCATTACCCACAAAACCAAAACTATGTTGAGTTCCATTTGCTTGACGTAAAACTTGCTGTTGGCGATTGTAACCGATTGTATGGGCATTACTAATATTATTACTGATCACATTAAGCATATTTTGCGCTGCATTTAATCCACTAATTCCCGTATTCATCAATGAATTTGTCATAAAAACTCCTAAATATAATATATAGTTTCAGTTAATAATGTGATTATTAAAAGAAAGGGCTGTCTTCTATATCGGCGCAATTTCTCAAAACTTTAATGATTTTTTCAACTCATTAATGGATAGTTTGTCTGATTTCACTATCCAAAAAATAATGTGTTTTTATTTTTGAAATTATTTGATTATTGCTCGCTAATGGTTTTTGATTGTTTTAAAAAATCGGTACCTGTCATGTTATTTTCATTTTCAATATATTGTTGGGCATTTTTATTCAAAATTAAGATACTAATGCGACGATTAGCATCTTTGCTATAGTTTGGATTGTTTAGGCTTACTGTATCAGCTAACGCAATAATGCGAATAATCTTATTGGAATCTAAGCCACCAGCAATGAGTTCTCTTCTTGATGCATTGGCTCTATCTGCTGATAATTCCCAATTACTATAGCCACGATCCCCTGTTATATATTGCCGCTCATCGGTATGGCCAGATAAAGTGATTTTATTCGGTAATGAATTAATAATAGGCGCCAGTGCGTGCAAGATTTCTTGCATATTGGGATCAATGGATGTGCTACCAACACCAAACATGGGTTTATCATCGGAAGCTAAAATTTGAATCCGTAATCCGAGCTCAGTTAATTCAATAATAAGATTAGGCGCTAAGCTTTTAAGGCGATTATCTATTTCAAACGTTTCATAAATTTTACGTGCAGCTTCAAGAAGTAGATTTCTTTCAATATGTAGCTGCTCATATTCATTTTGTGATGCATTTAACATATGGGTTTTTTCTTCGCCAATTTGCTTACTCACATCATCTCCACCACCAGGAATCGGGCTTTCACTGTCACTAAGGTTTTTCCCACCATTGTAGCCAAGAATTAAGGGCGTTCTGAAGTATTCAGCAATACCTTTTAATTCTTGTGGCGTTGATGTAGAAATTAGCCACATAACTAAAAATAGCGCCATCATTGCGGTCATAAAGTCGGCGTAAGCGATTTTCCACGAACCGCCGTGATGCCCACCGCCGTGCCCCGATTTTTTTTTGACAATTATTCTTACAGACTTATCTTTCATTATTAATTATTTTCATTTTGATTCGTGTTTTTGTCTTTAACTTCTTGTATGTATTGTTCTAATTCAAAAAATGACGGTCTTTCATGAGAGAAAAGTGTTTTGCGTCCAAATTCAATACAAATTTGAGGGGCATAATCATGCATACTGGCAAGAAGAATCACTTTGGTGCACTCTAACATTTTAACCACGCTAGCGTTTCTTTGCTTCAATAAGGCAGCTAGTGGTGACACGAAACCATAGGCAAGTAAGATCCCTAAAAAAGTCCCCACCATCGCATGGGCAATAAGTTCACCAAGTTCACTTGCTGGTCGATCTGCTTGCGCTAAGGTATTAATAACGCCCATGACCGCGGCAACAATACCAAATGCCGGTAAACCATCACCAATACTTGAAATGGCATCAACGGGTTTTTCCAGTTCATGAACGAAGGTTTCAATTTCTTCGCTCATGAGTGTTTCGATCTCAAATACATCCATATTGCTACTAATCATAAGTCGTAAATAATCAGTGATAAAGTCGCAGATTCTAGGGTTAGCTAAAATCTGTGGATAGGCTTTAAATAATTCACTTTCATGTGGATTATCAATATCAGCCTCAATGGATAATCCTCCACTTTGTCGGATCTTCGTTAATACGCTGTACATTAAATTAATTAATGTTAAATAAAGCGCTTTATTATATTTAGAGGTTTTAAATAGTTGTCCTAAAGATTGCAGTGTGGCTTTGATGACTTTCATTTCATTACTAACAATAAAAGCACCAACGGC
This sequence comes from Gilliamella sp. Fer1-1, assembly GCF_001690825.1. Taxonomy (NCBI): domain Bacteria; kingdom Pseudomonadati; phylum Pseudomonadota; class Gammaproteobacteria; order Orbales; family Orbaceae; genus Gilliamella; species Gilliamella sp. Fer1-1. The sequence continues at coordinate 18,403 of NZ_LZGX01000007.1, read as the reverse complement.
TGCGCCTCCAATAATTAACAATTCGAGTGGTTGAAACAGTACGGCTAAATAACCGCCACTTAGCACATAACCAAGTAGTGCCGAGGCGATAACGACAATATAACCTATAATGATTAGCATTGGTTTTCTTCTTTCTCCATAAAATAACAGCTAAATTGCTTTAATACTTATTTTTAATACTTATTTAAGCAGTGATCTGTCTGGTCGTTGATGAATTTAAATAACTTGGTCTTGATAACACTTTCATGCATCTTTCGTCATTTTCTTTTTGAGTTTTATTATTTTTATCTGCTCTTGACGGTGGTTGACATAAGCTACAAGTAAAAGTATTTCGCGGATGATAAGCATGAGTAATAAAAAGCCCACGGCATTCCGTACAACAGGATTGTTGCATCACCTTTTTTTCAACAAATTTGACTAAAATCCAAGCTCTAGTCAGCCCTAAAACAGGTTCTTCTTTATGCGAACATTGACATTGCTCTAAATAAAGTTGATAAGCTTTTAAAATAGTTTGAATGCCTGACTTGAGCCCATTTCTCACTAAAAACGCATAAGCATTATAAAATATACTGGCATGAATATTCGGTTCCCATGTCATAAACCACGATGTCGAAAAAGGCAATAAACCTTTAGGCGGTGGGCAGCCTTGAATCTCTTTATACAGTTTTATCAGTTTGTTTCGGCTTAAATTCGTTTCGCTTTCTAACATTTGAATTCTGCCACCAAGGGAAATCAATTTGATAGCGAGTTGGGTTTCTTTATATTTTTGAATAATACTTGTACCTGTCATCGTCATTCCTTAGCTACTTATTGATTGAATCTAATAGCAAACTTGATAAAAGAATCCCTGTATGCATCTGTTTTATATCTCTGACGCGGGATTCTTCTGTTAGTTTTTTCATCATTTCTGCATTTTCAAATCTTAGCTGAAATATGAGCTGATTGGTTTCGGATAAAACTAACATCTGAGCAGTACTTAAATGGCTAAGTATGTCAGCGGTTTGTTCATCAATACCTAATCGATACATTGCCATTACTTTATCTTTCTCAAGCATACGCTGGCTTAACAGTAGTGTTGAAAGATTTAAATGATGTATACATTTAAGAATATCGTCATCTAGTGTGTTTCCCAATTTAGTCACCAACCTATATCTGTTTTTCGCATAAAAAAACGAAAATTAGTAAAATTAAAGTTAAATATTTTTTTCTGCGCCTAAAGTTACATTTTTAAACGCGAAAGGTCAATAAAAAAATAATTTCAATTTATTTTCGATTGATTGCGATTTATTTCACTTATTTTTCTATTTTTTCTAACAGGAAACTTTACTTTGTATTCTTTTTATTGCTTGGCTATGCAATTGGCTTACTCTTGATTCACTAATATTCATTACCTTACCAATCTCTTTTAAATTAAGATCTTCTTGGTAATAAAGTGCTAGGACAAGTTTTTCCTTTTCTGGTAGATTTTCAATTTGTTGGTTAATGATGGTGTAATTTTCATCGCTGATAATTGCCGAAAAAGGATTATTATCCTCGCCATGCTCAATGATGGCATCAATGTTATCGCCTAACTTTAGTTGGATCTCATCAAATGAGCCTATCTGGCTATAATTCGAATCTAATAAAATTTTATGATATTCAGTAAGGGATAATTGCAAATATTCGGCAATCTGATGATCGTTAGGAGCGACGCCTAATGTTTTCTCTAATTCATTGATTGCCGCTGTGACATCTTTTATTTTTTTGCGAGTTTGTCTTGGTAACCAATCTCGGCTACGTAGTTCATCTAACATTGCCCCTTGTATCCTTGGAATAGCAAAGGTTGCAAAAGTATTACCTTGAGTGGCATCATAACGTTTGATTGTGTCTAATAAACCGATATAGCCAACTTGTAATAAATCGTCTAGCTCAACGGTAGTCGGCAAACGAACTGCTAATTTTAAAGCTTCATTACGTACCAAATGAATATATTGTTTCCAATCGATTTGGTTTATTACACCATATGAGTTATATAAGCTATCATCCATTTTTTGAACCAATGTTAAGAAAAATGCCGAATAGTATTATGACGATAGTTAATGAATTTAATGGGCAGAATAAAGGGCGAAAAAATAGTTAATTATAATTATTAGCCATAACAGCACTATAAAAATACTGTTATGACTATGTGTAAAGTTTGAATGATCAAAAATGGGTAATTACAATTATTGTAATAAAGAAAGTACTGATTGTGGTACTTGGTTAGCTTGAGCTAGTACTGAAGTACCTGCTTGTTGCAAGATTTGACCACGAGTCATGTTTGAAACTTCTGTTGCATAATCAGCATCTTCAATACGGCTACGCGCAGAACTTAAGTTGTTTACAGTATTATTGATGTTGTTTACTGTTGATTCGAAACGGTTTTGTACCGCACCAAGTTGACCACGTAAAGCATCAATTTTTGATAATGCTTCATCAATTGTTTTTAATGGATCTGCGGTTAGGTCTTCACCTGAAATTTTAAATCCATTTAAACCAAGTTCAGTACTATCAATTTTTTTCAAATGGATTTCAATAGTTTCACCATCGTTTGCACCCACTTGAATTTTAAGCGTTTTATCTTCTGATAATACTTTAGAGCCGTTGAAATCAGTTTGTTTAGAAACACGATCGATTTCATCTAAACGTTGATCGATTTCATTTTGAATTGATACTAAATCGCTTTCAGAGTTGGTACCATTGGCTGCTTGAACGGTTAATTCACGAATACGTTGTACGTTGTTGTTGATTTCGTTTAACGCACCTTCAGTAGTTTGCGCAAGAGAGATACCATCATTTGCATTACGTGCCGCTTGCGTTAAGCCTTTAATGTTTGATGAAAAACGGTTAGCAATTGCTTGGCCTGCTGCATCGTCTTTTGCGCTATTAATACGCATACCAGATGAAAGACGCTCAATAGATGTGCTAAGAACGCTTTGAGAATTGTTAAGGTTATTTTTTGCCATTAAAGACATTGTATTAGTATTAATTACTTGAGCCATTTTTATCTCCGTTAATATGAATAGTAAAACCAACGATATATTGAAATAAAATTCAATATCCTTGCTGATAAATTACTTATCGGTAACAAATTAGGGAACTTTAATATTTTTAATGATTATCTTTTTTCAAAAAAGCCATTTAGCTTTAAATTATCTTTATATTTCGATATAAATCATTGTGTTATTTTTTTAAATAAATTTTAAATCCACCTTTTTTTTAACGAAAGAACAACAATAATCCTATACATAAAATAAATGTTGTGTTGCTAGCTAAATTTTTTAAAAAGTTAGCCGATATAAACAATATTGAATAATTGTTATAGGTAGACTAAGTCATGGCAATGAGTGCATTAGGAATAGGTTCGGGAATCGATCTTAATGAAATTTTAAATCAATTAGAAGCCGCCGAAAAAACGCGCCTAACACCAATTGTAACGCAACAAAAAGCGATTAATGCAAAAATCAGCGGTTTTGGTAAGTTAAAAAGTGCGTTAACAACGTTTAATACCGCCACAGCAAAACTTCAAAAAAAGGACTTATTTGAAGGTCGATCTGTGACAGGCAATGATAATTATTTTTCGGTGAATGCTAATAGTAAAGCCGCATTGGGTAATTATCCTGTTAGTGTTGAGCAATTAGCGTCATCTCATCGTATTGCAACATCGACAATCAATGATAAAAACGCCAAATTAGGCAATGATAATCAAACCCGAACTATTACCATTGAACAAGCAAATGGCAATAAGCTTAATGTCACGCTATCTCAAGATGAAACATCCTTAGAATCCATAGCTAATGCTATTAATAATGCTCAAGTGATTAATGAAGATGGCACAACAAGCCCTTCAACAATGAATGCAGCAATTGTCCGTTCGGGCACTGATAGCTACCAATTAGTGATTACCTCGAAAGAAACAGGTGAACAACAAGCCATCACGTCTATTTCATCAGATGATGATCAGCTAAACAATATTATCGGTTTTGATATTCATCAGACGAATAATAGCCACATGATCGAAGTAGAAAAAGCGCAAGATGCTAAATTTTCGTTTAATGGTATTGCAATAACCAGTGGGTCTAATACGGTTAAGGATGTTATTGCTGGTGTTGATATTACCTTAAAACAGACCACACCAACTAGCCAAAGCCTTGCTATAACGGCTGATCATGAAAAAGCGGAAGAGGCCATAAAAGAATGGGTAGATGCATATAATCAATTACAAACAACGATTTCATCATTAACTAAGTTTACTGCAGAAGATACAAATTCAAAAGAATTAAACAGTAGTAATGGTCCACTTATTGGTGATTCAACGTTACGTAATATAGATCAAAGTATTCGTTCAATCTTTGCCAAAGGGCAATCAGGCGAATTTGCTGTTTTGTCGCAAATAGGCATCAATATGGACAAAAGTGGCCAGTTAACGATCAAAGAAAATGAGCTGAAAAAAGCACTCAATGAAAACAGCGATGCGGTAATGATATTATTTACTGGTGATGGTGAAAAAACGGGTATTGCTAACGAAGTTTTTGCAAAAGTGAGTGGATTTATTGATAGCGATGGCATGATTGATTCAGCAACTAATGGGTTAAATTCTACCTTAAAATCATTAGAGAAACGCCATGAACAAGTGAGCAATTCTATTGAACAAACTATTGAACGTTATCGGGTGCAATTTACCAAATTAGATATTTTAATTAACGAGTTAGATAGTATGAGTAATTATTTAACAACCCAATTTGACATGATGGCAAATTTAAAAAAATAGGGGGTAAATAATGTATCAATTAGGTTCTAAGGCCTATGAGCAAGTGAATTTAGAAACGCGTGTTAGCCAAGCATCGCCTCATCAATTGATCGTATTATTGTTTGATGGTGCGCTTAACGCAATTAAATTAGCTAGCTTGTATATTCAAAAAGGCAATATTGTCGGTAAAGGTAATGCCATTTCTAAAGCGATTAATATTGTTGATAATGGGCTTAAAAGCTGTCTAGATTTAGAAAAGGGGGGAGAAATTGCCGAAAATTTAGATCGTCTCTATCACTATATTAGCCAACAGTTAGTTTTAGCTAATTTACATAATGATAACGAAAAGCTACAAACTTGTTATGACCTGTTAAACAATATTGCCGAATCTTGGCGTGAAATTGCAAAATAAAAAAGGATGCTTATGCAAGGAAATAAATTATTAGAACAATATGAACAATTGAATTATGTCGTTGAACAAATGTTGATTAATGCACACGATGAACATTGGGAATCATTAGTCAGTTGGCAGGCAAAATATCAACAATTGTCTGAAAATCTTATAATAACAGGCGATTTTACTAGCATGGATACATTGCCAAAACAGCATCGCGATATCATTCAGATGTATATAAAAAACATTTTAAGTTATCAACAACAATTAACTCAATTGATTATTACGCGTCATGCTCAGCTGAGAAAGATGATCGGCGAGCATGTTGATTATCAAAACAAAATCGATAACTATCAAGAAGTGGCAAGATTAATGTAAATTTGTAAACGGATTGGTTTGAGTTTTATGTATCAGATAAAGCGCAAGCCAATCCTTCTATCCAACTCGTTTTAACAAACATGTCTATTGAAAATAAACCGTTTTTTGTTTGATTATCTTCTTCTTTTCCATAAAAGATAACCGTGCCATTGGCATTGTTGGTTTGGATGCTGCTGCCAATAGTTAATTTTTTTCAGGGCGATTGATTGATACTATGCTAAGTAATAGACTAGTGAATAATATTGTTGTTTGAATATTATCACGTTGAATCCTTTATGTATTTCATTGGTTGTATTTCATTGGTTGTTTTTTATTAAATAATCGCATTATGTCGCTATTTTTTAAAATAGTAGAGTAAAAATGGTAAAGTTTTTGAGTCATCAATTGATAACAAAAATAATATATTGCCTAGCAAAACAAGCATCAAAAATATGAGCGATGCTTATTTTAAACTTGAATTGAGTGGTGCGTTGATTAGCGCATTTAGACCAGAATGAATGGTTATCGGTAAAAGTAAAATGCAAAATTTAGGATATAAGAATGATATTCGATGCCATTAATTAAACATTCATATTCATAATTTCTTGATAAGCAGCAACCAACTTATTACGCACTTGAATGCCAAACTGCAATGAAACCGATGATTTTTGCATATTAACCATCACTTCATTTAATGGCGTATTGGGATCGCCCATTTCGAAAGCTTTAGCGTCATTATGTGCTTGTATTTGTCGCTGACTTATGCCATCTAACGCGTTTTTTAGCGCTAAATCAAAATTTTGTTTATCAGAAATAGTCGATTGTTGTGTAGTTTCTGTTAATTGATTTAAGCTAGCGAATTGAATTGAATTTAACGTATTGATTGTATTCATGTTGATAATTACGTCTTGTGTTTTTTTGTCAATGTGCCATTAAATTTATCATAAAAATAAAAAGCCAAAGGGTTTAAGTAAGGGGAAAACTACACGCTTTTCTAGCCATTGAATTTTCTAAATACATGGATAATAAACGACAGAGTAAATCTAAATAGTTTAGAATCAGGATGCCTATGACTAGCCAAACAGTCAATAATAAAGGTCAATCAATATTAAATAAATTACCTTTTGTTAATCAATTAAAACAAAACAAAAAAATGGCATTGTTAATTGCGGGTGTAATTACAATCGCAATGATGAGTTTTGTTTATTTATGGGCTAAAGATGAGCCTTACGCAGTTCTATTTAGTCATTTGAATGATAAAGATGGTGGCGAAATTATTAGCCAGCTTGATAAGATGAATATTCCTTATCAATTTTCCTCTTCTGGCACAACTATCTTAATTCCTGAAGATAAAGTTTACGATACCCGTTTACGGATTGCCCAACAAGGGTTGCCTAAAGGTGGTGCAGTTGGCTTTGAATTGCTTGATAAAGAAAGTTTTGGTATGAGCCAATTCAATGAGCAAGTTAATTATCAACGCGCTTTAGAAGGCGAATTATCAAGAACAATTGCTATCATTAGTAGTATTGATGATGCGCGAGTGCATTTAGCTATGCCTAAACCTTCTTTGTTTGTTAGAGAACGCAAATTTCCTTCAGCGTCAGTGGCATTAACATTACTCCCAGGTCGCTCATTATCGCAAGGTCAAATTGATGGCATTATTCATTTGATTTCAAGTAGTGTACCAGAATTACAGCCCGATAAAGTCACAATTATTGATCAGCGAGGCAATTTATTAACTGGTGAAAGCTATCGTGACAGAAGTGCGAATGTTGCGCAGTTGGAGTTTAGTGAGCGGATTGAAAACAGCGTTCGTGAGCGAGTAGAAAAAATTATTATTCCTATTTTGGGTAAAAATAACGTCAAGGTACAAGTGAATGCGGATGTTGATTTTAGTCGCCAAGAATCGACATCAGAAACGTATGATCCTAATAGCAATATTGCGAATCAAACCATTCGTAGTAAACAGCAAGTCGAAAATCATCAATCAGCAACAAGCTATGGTATTGGCGGGGTGCCAGGTGCGTTATCTAATCAACCTGTACCAACACCTAGTGCACCGATCGATGAAAACGATGAATCGATTGAAAAAAATAATAAACAACAACCTTACAACTTACAATCGAATAATACCGTTAATTTTGAAGTAAATAGACAAGTTATACGTAGCCAAATACCTGAAGGACGGGTTAAACGTTTATCGGTCGCTGTTTTGGTTAATTATAAATTTGTCACCATTGAGCCAGATGAGGATAAATCTGATGATGACAGCAAGTCATCTTCTATAACAGAACAATGGGTAAAGTTAGATAACGATGAGCTGAAAAATATTGAAGCATTAGCACGCCAAGCAATGGGCTTTTCTGATTTACGTGGCGATACATTGACGGTTGCAAATTTGAAATTTACTGATCAATTATTTGATGACAACGAAAATATCGCATTTTGGAAAACAAATGAATTTTATGACTCCGTTAAAAATGCAGTTAAATATTTAATTTATATTGCCATTTTATGGGTTTTATGGCGTAAAGTATTACGATCGTTCTGGATAAAATTACAAAGACAGCTTCTTAACAGTAATGGTCAAACATCTGATATTGAGTTATCAGCGGAAGAAAAATTAGATTATAAAGCACACAGTAAACAGCAACACAAAATGTTTGAAGATAATATGCAACAACAACAGCACATACGAAAAATTGTTGAGAAAGAGCCTCGTGTAATGGCATTAATTATTCGTAGCTGGATGAGTAAGGAGGACACTAACCAATGATTTTAAGTGAATCTCAGAAAGCGGCTATCATTTTAATGGCATTAGGCGAAGGGCTAGCGGCGCAAGTAATGCAACATCTTAGCCAAAAGGAAGTGCAACAAATTAGTAGTGCGATGATGTCGTTGCCGCAGTTTTCTCAAGAACAGTTGAAAGGCATACTTAATGAGTGTCAAGTGGCGCTTGAAGAGTGCGCTGTTTTAAATACTGATCCCAATGGTTATTTACGCTCAATATTGGGGCGTTCACTGGGTAGTGAAAAAGCGGAACGTTTACTTGATGAACTTTTATCTACTGAACAAGAAGAAGCTACCGATGGTCTTGAAATGCTCAATTATGTTGATGCAACAAGAGCGGTTGACTTAGTGAAGAAAGAGCACCCTCAAATTATAGCAACGATTCTTGTTCATCTAAATCGTGATTTAGCGGCAGAAATTCTAAACTTATTTGATGATGAATTACGTAACGATGTTATGTTACGTATTGCAACCTTTGGGGGGGTTGAGCCTTCAGCGCTTCAATTGCTGTCAACTTCACTATCAACCTTATTACACGGACAAAATATTAAACTTAATAATTTAGGTGGAGTACGTACCGCAGCAGAAATTATTAACTTAATGAAAACACAACAAGAAGAACAAGTTATTAATGCATTACGTGATTATGATGGTGAATTAACGCAAAAAATTATTGATGAAATGTTCTTGTTTGAAAATCTTGTTGAAGTGGATAACCGAAGTATCCAACGCTTACTTAAAGAAATCGATAATGAGATGTTAATCATTGCATTGAAAGGTGCAACGGTTGAATTACGTGACAAACTATTAAGTAATATGTCACAGCGTGCGGCTTCGATTTTACGTGAAGACTTAGAAAATCGACCGCCAGTACGATTATCACAAGTTGAAACTGAACAGAAGAAAATTTTGGCTATTGCGCGTCGATTAGCCGAAAGTGGTGAAATGATTTTAACTAGCGGTGATGATGAATATGTATAATCAGCCCGATAGCTTAAATTGGGAACCGCTCAACTTTCGTGATTTGGCATTATCCGATCTATCTGAATCAAGCCAAAACACGATGGCAGAGCAAGTAGAAGATAATCAAATAAAGCTTCAGGCTGAGCCCGATCTTGAATCAATCGCAGCTAGCCCTGACCCTCGTGTTATTGAAAAAACATGGGAACAGTTAAAGCAAGAAGTAGAAGCACAAGCTTATAAAGAAGGTTTTAATTTAGGGCGCGATGAGGGCTTTGAGAAAGGCTTTAATGAAGGTAAGCAAGCGGGTTATGAGCAGGGGTATCTTGTTGGGCAACAACAAGGGCGTGAGCAAATTGAACAGCAACTTAATGAAGAAAAGCTTAAAACTGCTCATGCTATAGCCAGTTTAGCCACTAATTTTCAGCAATCAATTAATGAAATTGATGAATTAATTGTACCTAAATTGTTTGATTTGGCGTTAATTGCGGCACAAAAGACGGTAGGTAGCCTCGCTAAAATAAAACAAAAACAGTTAATTCACACAATACAAACATTAGTTGAGCAGTGCTCAATTTTATCAGAACCTATGCCGTTGCACCTTAATCCAGCCGATTTGCAATGGCTAGAGCCCATGCTTAATGACGACAACCAACAATATCACTGCCAATTAATTGCCAATCCTAGCATTGAAGTGGGTGGCTGCAAAATTTTTACAGATACCAACGAAATTGACACCAATATCAATGACCATTGGCAAATGATATCGGATTGTTTACATGGAGATGATCATTAATATGCGGTTTTCTGCTCAATGGGTCGCCAAAATTAACCAACGTATAGATCAATTGCAATCGCTACCTTTAATTCATCAATATGGGCGGTTAGTAAAGGCATCGGGATTGGTTCTTGAAGCTGTCGGATTAAAATTGCCTTTAGGATCTAATTGTTTAGTAGAGCGACAAACAAATGGTCAAATTGAGGCCGTTGAGTGTGAAGTCGTTGGTTTTAATGATAAAACAATTTACTTAATGCCATTTGAATCCACTGACGGCATTTTATTAGGCGCTCGTGTTTATACCAAGCAATATGATTTAGCGCACTTTAGTCATAAAGCATTACCCATGGGAATGGGTTTGTTAGGGCGAGTTGTTGATGCTATGGGTAAACCGTTAGATGGTCAACCGTTACCCGAAGAGATTGAGTTTGGGGGATTATCTCATAAATCGATTAACCCATTACAGCGCACGCCAGTTCACCAAGTGCTTGATGTTGGCGTTAGAGCCATTAACGCGTTATTAACGGTTGGTAAAGGACAGCGGATGGGGTTATTTGCTGGTTCTGGCGTTGGAAAAAGCGTTTTACTTGGCATGATGGCACGTTACACCCAAGCCGATATTATTGTTGTCGGGTTAATCGGTGAGCGGGGGCGAGAAGTTAAAGATTTTATCGAAAATATTTTAGGTGAAGAGGGATTAGCACGAGCGGTTGTTGTTGCCGCACCAGCGGATGTTTCGCCATTATTGCGCTTACAAGGCGCTGCTTATGCGACTAAAATCGCCGAAAATTTCCGCGATAAAGGGTTTAATGTGTTACTGATTATGGACTCTTTAACGCGTTATGCCATGGCACAACGTGAAATTGCGTTAGCAATAGGAGAACCACCAGCAACGAAAGGTTACCCACCTTCGGTTTTTGCAAAATTACCCGCCTTGGTTGAAAGAGCAGGCAATGACGAAAGCGGAAAAGGCGCCATTACGGCATTTTATACGGTATTGACAGAAGGTGATGATCAGCAAGATCCGATTGCCGATTCAGCTAGAGCCATACTCGATGGGCATATTGTTTTGTCGCGCTCACTTGCTGAGTCTGGCCATTACCCCGCTATTGATATCGAGGCCTCAATCAGTCGAGTGATGACCGATCTTACCGCGCCGGAGGATGAAAAAAAATCAAGGTTGTTTAAACAGTTATTTTCAAGTTTTCAACGAAATCGCGATCTGATTAATGTTGGTGCTTATGTGTCTGGCACCGATCCTTTATTGGATAAGGCGATTATGCTGTTTCCTGCTATGCAAAAATTTTTACAGCAAGGAATTCATGAGCATTGTAGTTATCAAGATGCTTATCAACAATTAGTGAATATTGTCGAACCCAAATTAGCTAGTTAGGACTGAGTAATGGTAAATAAAAATTCTGGGCAATTTGCTTTTTTAACACTAAAAAAATTGGCGCAAAAATCGGTAGACGACACTTTACTTAAGTTAAAAAAAGCCCATGAAAATCATCGTAATGCACAATCACAATTGAATGTATTAAATGATTATTATGATGAGTACCAACAAAAATTAAATAATGCCTTATCTCATGGTATTAATGGATGCCAATTAAGTAATTTTAATGCATTTATTTCAACCCTTGAAAAAGGCATTGAACAGCAAAAAAAAGTATTGTTAACGTTGGATGTTAAGCAAAAGCAAATAACCCATCAACTTAATCAATCACAAAAAAACTTGAACACTTATACAACATTATTAGACAAGCAATATAAAAAACAGTTACAGCAACAAAGCCGTTTGCAACAAAAACTGACTGATGAATTTGCACAGCTACAACTAGCAAGGAGAGTATTAAATGAATATTAATCTTATTAATGATTTAAATCTTACCCCATCTCATCAATCACAATCAGTTGAAACGGATGTAATTGCAAGTGATAGTGATGGCTTTCAACAATTATTGCAACAGAGTGAAAAGCAAAGCCAACAAGGCAAAAAAATCATTAATGCTGAGTTAAATGTTATTGATGATACGCACGAAGATCATGATGCTGATATGATCATTATGGCTATCAATCCTTTTTATATACAAACTATTGAACAAGAAAAACAAGATGTTGTCAGCGCAGCACAAAATAGTGAGGCAAAAACCAAGCCCAATTTATCGATAACAAATCCTCTAAATACTGCCATTTTAGAGGCGGATGTATTCGATAATTTATCGTCAGAAACGTTAATTAATGATCAGCCAACACAGCTACTGGCCTCTATTTATGACAGTGAGAATTTAATCAATAAAGCAACCCAGCAAACAGATGCCATGCCATTGTCGGACAATCACCAAGCGATAGCCACTGATCTGGTGCATAAAAAAGCCACAAGAATTAAAAATGATGTGAGTAATACGCATTTTAATCAAACGAATAATACACAAAATGCTAGCGACATTAGGCAAAAAGCGATGGCAGATCAAACACCATTTATAACAAATAATGACGATCAAGGTGCGATTTTGCATATCAATCCCGAATCAGCTTTAACAACCCATGCCAATGGGCAAAATGCATTATTACCGTCAGCTAATGCTAGCACGACATCAGCAACACTAAATATGTCGATGCAAGCAAATACTACGCAATGGCAAAATTCATTAACAGAACAAATTATTATGTTTAATCGGCAAGGTATTCAATCTGCCAACATAAATTTGCACCCACAAGAATTAGGCTCATTACACATTAAACTTGCGATGAGCGATGATAAGATGAATCTTCATATGATGGCAGCACATGGTGTTGTTAAAGGTCTGTTAGAATCGGCACTGCCTTTCTTAAAAACATCATTAGCTGAGCAAGGCATTACCCTAGAACAAGCAGATATTGGTGACTTTTCGATGATGAGTGATTCGCAACAATCTGCTATGTATCAGCAAACCCAACACAATCAGTCACATAGCGCCCTAACGTTAGATTCAGAGACAAACGATATTAATGTTGAACAAATCCGTGTTGAAAATAGCCCACAAAAATCAGCACTCAGCATATTTGCTTAACGATTAAAATTGCTATTTATTGTACAAATTGGAGATTAGAGAAGATGAAACGTTTAAATAGGTCATGTTTTGTTGCCTATTCTTCAAATCAATTTTAAAAATATGATTTATTATTCTTGTCACTATAGCCAATTAATGGATTATAAATCTTTTTAAATTTTTATAGAGACAAGAATAAATATGCCTACAACGTCCAAAAAAGTAAGTGCTTTAAATTTAATCCTTATTCTTATTACCCTATCTGCAATAGGTGCTGCAGCTTATTTGTGGTTTCAAGGCTATCCCAAAGACACAACTAAAGTGCAAGAAGAGCCTGAAATCGTCTCGCCAGTATTTTTAACATTAAAACCGTTTACTATTTCATTGCCTGTTGCTGAAGATAATATTGAGATGACTAAAATCCTTTATGTCGGGGTGGTATTACGTGTTAATGATGAAAGTCAAAAAACAGTGCTATTAGATTATTTACCCGAAGTAAGAAGCGATATCCTCCTCCTTACTTCAAAGCAATATATTAATAAGCTAAAGCAAGAAACAGGCAAAATCGATTTACAAGAACAGATAAAAAATACGTTATCGCGAAAATATGATGCAAAACATTGGGTAAATATTGATGAAGTTTTATTTACTGATTTTATTATACGGTGATGACTATGCCTGATAAGCGCGAACCGAAACAAGATATGAATGAAAGCAGTGATGCTTTAACGCCAGATAATTTTGTTGTAGCTGAAGATGATAGCAATATTGATGCTTTGGCTACTTCGCTGCCTACAGGGAAAAAGTCCGATGTTAGACCTTATGATTTATCAGTCAAACATCGATTTATCCCTGAACGTTTAACGGCATTAGAGATCATTAATGAACGTTTTGCTCGGCAATTTCGAATTGGATTATTTAATCGATTACGCCGTAATACTGATGTGATTGCCTCTCCCGTTGAGCCGCACACGTTCAAAGAGTTTTCTGATATTTCATCAGCAAATCATTTGAATTTAGTGCACCTTAATCCATTAAGAGGGACTTGTTTATTTTCATTCTCACCTGAGCTAGTGTTTATTATCGTGGATTCATTGTTTGGCGGTGATGGGCATTTTTCCCAAATAGAAACCGAAGGGCGGGAATTTACACACACGGAACAGCAAATCATTAAACGAGTACTCGAGTTAGCATTAGGCATTTATCAAAATGCGTGGGCAGATATTTACGCCATTGAAACCGAATATATTCGATCTGAAATGCAAAGTAAATTTACCAATATTACCAGCTCACCAGATGATATTGTATTAACAACAAATTTTAAAGTTGAAGTCGGTCATAGCAAAGCAACATTTTGCGTTTGCATTCCTTATTCTATGGTAGAGCCTATTAAAGAGTTACTCATAAAACCGCCTATCGAGCAACAGAGTTATCAAGATGATAATATTTGGATGAGTTCACTAACAACGGGGATCAAGCAATCAACTGTCGAATTAGTCGCAAACTTTACCCGTATTCATATAACCGTTGCTAAATTATTAGCCTTAAAAGTTGATGATATTTTAGTCATCGACAAACCCACCAATTTAGATGTCACTGTCGGTGGAGTGCCTGTGCTAAAGGGTCATTATGGTAAAGTGAATAAACAATATGCAATTCAAGTCGATCAGGTTATTAACCCTGTGATAGAACAATTGAATGAAGGAGTATCCCATGACTGACATCAAAGCAAATAACGACCAAAACCAAGCAACCGGTGATGATCTTATTACCAAAGAAGCAATTTTTGAAACATTATCACCGCAACAAACGGAAGAAAAAAAGCAAGATATTAATCTGATTTTAGATATTCCTGTTGATTTAAGTGTAGAGCTTGGTCGAACCAAGATAGCAATTAAAGATCTATTAAATTTAACACAAGGATCGGTAATTGCATTAGATGGGCTAGCAGGTGAACCATTGGATATATTGATTAACGGTTACTTAATTGCTCAAGGTGAAATTGTCGTTGTGGGCGATAACTATGGTGTGCGTATCACCGATATTATTACTCCATCAGAACGTGTACGAAGACTGAGTCGTTAATAGTGAAGATTGAGCCATTAATAGTAATGAAGCAAACTAATTTGGTTGAACCTGTGAATACTATAGCAAACACCAAAACGTTAACAAGCACCAAAACGTTGGCTCCGTCATCTTCTCCGTTAAATATTTATACCGAAGTAGGATCCTCAATGGGATCAACGCTTATCGTTGTCATTGGTTTTATTTTATTGTTAGGTTGGCTTGCCAAACGAATGAGCTGGAAAAAAAAGACCAATCAATGGATTGATGTCAAAGCCACATATAGCATTAGCCCCAAAGAGCGTATGGTTGTGGTTCATGTTGATAACCAATTATTAGTGATTGGGGTTACATCTCAACAAATGACGTTATTACACACTATCAATGAACAACGCACTCAAGTACTGCTTTCGCAAAATACGACAGATACTACTTGTGTGAAAAGTAACGTATTTCAGCAGATATTACAATCCGCTTTAAAAGCAAAAAAGGAGTAACAACTAGTGCGGTTAAATTTTATTATTTTGCTCAGCTTATTGTTGCTAAGTTTATCATGCCATGCTGACTTATCTACGTTACCTGCCATATCCCAACCAATGAGTGATGGGCAAAATTGGTCATTACCTGTTGAAACCTTAGTCTTTTTGACATTGCTTACCTTCATTCCAGCAATTTTGTTACTAATGACCAGTTTCACACGTATTATTATTGTATTAGGTCTGTTACGTAATGCACTTGGTACGCAATCGGCACCACCCAATCAAGTTATTTTGGGCATTGCCCTATTTATGACCTATTTCATTATGTCCCCCGTGATTGATAACATTTATCAAGATGCTTATGTGCCGTATTCGCAAAATCAAATCACCATGCAAGAGGGCTTAACTCAAGCGGCTAAACCATTACAGCAATTTATGCTTGCCCAAACACGAGAAACGGACCTAGCATTATTTGTTAACATGTCCCACCAAGATGATATTCAAACACGTGAAGATGTCCCTTTAAAAGTATTGGTTCCGGCTTTTGTTGTCAGTGAATTAAAAACAGCGTTTCAAATCGGTTTTACCATTTTTATTCCTTTTTTAGTGATAGATCTTGTGGTTGCAAGCACGCTCATGGCATTAGGCATGATGATGGTACCGCCAGCAACGGTATCTTTACCATTTAAGTTAATGTTATTTGTGTTAGCCGATGGTTGGCACTTATTACTGGGCTCGTTAGCGCAAAGCTTTTTTAGTTGAATCACACTATGTCGCCCGAATATATTAGCACCTTAGCAATACAAGCAATAAAAGTCGCTGCATCACTGGCTGGACCGTTACTATTAGTTGCTTTAGTAACAGGATTAATCATTAGCTTATTACAAGCGGCCACACAAATTAACGAAATGACATTATCATTTATTCCCAAAATTATCGCGGTCGTTGTGGTTTTAATCCTATGGGGACCATCAATGCTATCAACCATGATTGATTATATGCAAACGGTCATTACCGATATTCCTAATTTAACCCGTTAAATTAAATGGATATTAATAGTAATATTTTATTTAATATTGATTTTTTTGCTTGGGCTAAAGATGGCTTTTTCCCCTTTGTGCGCATCCTAGCGTTGATTATGGTTGCCCCTATTTTGGGAGAAAAAGAGATCCCCAACCGCGTAAAAATAAGCTTGGCATTACTTATTGCAATTGCTTTGCCACTTCCACATCTTGATGAACATATTAAAATATACTCTTTTATTGGCATATGGATGATTGCACAGCAAATAATGATTGGCGTGCTTATTGGTTTTACTATGCAGTTAGCATTTATGACGGTGCGATTTGCCGGCGAATTAATTGGTATGCAAATGGGACTTGGAATGGCCACCTTTTTTGATCCTATTGGCGGTCCATCTACATCGGTATTATCACGCTTAATTAACATTATTGCACTGCTAATCTTTCTTAGTGTTGATGGTCATTTATGGTTGTTATACGGCATAGCAAACAGTTTTGATATTATTCCCATCGCAGTAATGCCATTACAAGCAAACGGATACTTAGCTTTAATTGATGTCAGTAAACTATTATTTATCAACGGGATAATGTTAGCACTTCCCTTAATGACATTGTTGCTAATCGTCAATATATCATTAGGGCTACTTAATAGAATAACGCCACAACTCTCGATTTTTGTTGTCGGCTATCCAGCTACATTATTATTAGGATTGCTCATGCTAACTTACTTAATTTCAGCATTGCCCACCTTTGCTACATTTGTCTTTGAACAAATGTTTGAACAAATTTCTACCCTATTGCGATATTTCAGCCAATAAAAACACTAAGTCAATTTGAGATCTGTGTTATTTCGGGTGTTTGAAGCGCTATTAATAAAATAAGCTATGGCTACCATGTGCTACCATGCTAAAACCAAAAAATTTTCTGTAAAATCCCCCTGTGCTTTAAGCATGGCCACAAAATGGGGTATTTGACAACCGATCTTTGCCACTTGGTTTTAACGCAACGATGCTAATTTATTCTAGGCAAAGCAGTGCCTTGCAAACATGCTTGTTTGCTGTGCTTACTTTACGCTATCGGTAGCTATATTCTCACGCCAAATAAGCACGGTGTTGATCTTTAAAAAACTTTAATAAAATCAATTGGTTTTCTGAATTCTTTTTTTAAGTAGCAAAATACCTTATTTTTAGTCATTCAACGCCATGTTTGAGGCAAAATATTTGGCACTAAATCGCCTAAATCTAATCTGTTAGCAATCATTTATTTATCAGCAAAAAAACAAATGCAGAAAGAAAAGTTATCTTAAAATAACAAGATAACTAAAAAATAGCATAGAAAAACGATTGATTTTCATAAAAAGAAAAAATTCAATAAAATCAATGGGTTTTCTGAATGACTTTTAAGCACTAAAACGACTGATAATAATAAAATCAACATGTTGATTATTAAAGCTAATTAATTTAGCTAATCATTGTGATTATAAGCCAAGCAAAATAAGCGGTATTTTGGTATTATCGTTAATATATAATTTTTACAACTTAATGGCGTGTAATTACTATGGGTAAAGAGCAAGAATGAATAAAACAAGCCGAAAGGCTCGCTTTACTTCCCGATTCAGCAAAACCATTCGATTAACTTATGGATCTACTTAACAACGAAACCGATCTTGAAATGAGATCCCGGGTTGTGGCTTTTTACTCTATCGCTCTTGAAGAAGCTTTATGCCCCAATGATCATTTTAAGATGCTTAATAATAAGA
>NZ_LZGX01000006.1:0-4912 GCF_001690825.1 Gilliamella sp. Fer1-1 | reverse complement strand
AATTTGTAGTTCGTTCTATCTGATTAAGGCTTACTTTAAAAATATCAAAAAAACGCCAAGTATTAGAAAAAGCCACCCAAGAAAAGTATTGAACTATGATAGTCAAGTTGGCTAATGCCAAAGTTATTTTTTTATACATTACCCATTGTGCTCTTTGGTCAATTTACAGATAAAGTTACGGGATATGCTTGGAAAAACTTATTGATTCGGTTAATTTATCTCGTGGAAATTTATGATTTTCTATCAAGTTTGAGCATTCAACAGATAAGATCTTGCCCTTTTGGGAAGAAATTTCCCTAGATTTAATTATTTTAGGCTTGTGTTGGTGGATTAATATCCCAACTTATCTTTTAGGATCTAATGCCTCTAGCGTGGCGTGAGTGCTAAAACTTCGGGTTTGATGATAAGGTAGGTTTTAGCATTATATATCGTTTTGCCCAAATCACTAAAGATTCCAGTTAAGTAAGATAGGGGATAATCTAAACATTCTTTGTATCCTTTGTCTTTCCAATTAAGTGATACTCAGAAATTAGAAAAATAGCAACAATATTTATGCTTGCTTTTATATACTATAATAAATTTTAAAAAAACACGTTTACAAAATACTAGCGATTTACTTATACTTTCTATCTATTTAATAATAGAAAAGCTCGAATTAAAGTAAATATAAGTTGTAGAAAAGGATTTAGAACGTGCTAAGGAATAGTTGTTTGGTTGCCAGCCATAAATTATTGGTAAAAATAAAAGAAACATTAACTAATTTAAGCGTTTTTCACCTACAAATACTTTTCGACTTTTATTCTAAAACGACAAGATTGTTATCTTTTTCATTAACACCAATATTTATTGGCATTAGCTTGTTATTAACGACTTATGTCAATAGAGCAATCGCCTTAAGTTCAGAAGTTATTCATGTTGCCGAAACTACCAATGTGATTAATGGTACTGCGCCTTATTTAAGTTTTGATGGCGGGAAAACTAAAATATTAGGCGTTGATGATATTTTTTGGATGAGCTATCAAGTTGGTAATCAAACTTTTCGATATACACTCGATAATAATACTTCGTCACAACAGAATCCTATTTTGTTACCTGAATCGATTAAAACGTTTGCCGATATTAATTCGATTATCCCCAAAAATTATCCAATACCCGAGTGGGCAGAAGATAATGGGCAACAAATAGAATTTAATAGCCGTTATGATAGACAATATTTTTTTGATGATGATGGCGATGAAATTCTGAGTGGTGCCGGTATGGTTTCGCTAAAAATATTTGATGAAGCAGATGATTATGGTAGTGATGATTTGGCCGAGTGGGGAGAGCGCAGCTATAAACGTAGTGACCTTATTGATCCTTGTCGTTATAGCTATAGAATGGTTTTACTATCTAGCATTTCTTCAGTTTTGAGTAAGTTTGGTGTGCCATCTAGAAGATCATTTGGAGCAACTGTCACGGAAGATGAGTGGAATGAGGATCCATGGGCATTTGAGGATCGATTGGTTTTACATATTAAGCCTGCTGTTTCCAACCCTTATGCATGTTGGGCATATCCACTTACTCAACCAACCCCACACAGTGAGCATATAGGTAATGAATGGGTAGCGTCCGATCTGTATAGGGAGTCAGGGGCCAAAAAAGGATATCAACTTCAAAATATTAATAGCCCTTCAGCTAATTTTCCAACCACGGCAGGCGATTCATTTCCGTTTAATTTAACAGTCGCAGGGTCTTTTCCTCATGAACTAAGCTACAGTAAGCAGCCTAAGGATTCAATTATTAATTTAACTATTAGAAAAGCAGAAGAATTTAGATATTATGGAAATTACCCTAATGAAGCGACAATTACGCTATTAGGACCAAAAGCAGGGCAGCCAAATACGTCGTTCTCTCCCACAACGTTTATTATTTATGCTGATCAAGCGCAAACTAAACCTATATATAGTTTTACAATTAACAAATGGTTTATTTTATTAGAGGATGGTAAACGAACATTTAAAGAAAGTAGAGAGTATTGTGAAAGCATTGGGTACCGCCTTCCTACTGTACCTGAATTAACCAATGTTAAAAATGTTGAGCTAAATTGGCATCAAGGATACCCTACTGGCAAAGAAGGGTTCTCTAAGGTACAACTTGGAGGGGGAATCATTCCAGAATGGGGCTCTGATGTTTTTAGGCTAGATCGTCATATTTATAGAAAATTTTGGTCGAATAATCGCCATAAGAATGATAACTACTACTTAGTTGATGCTTATGGATTGATATTTTCAGAACCAATAACAGAACAAATTGGCTATGCACTTTGTATTTCACCGTAATCTTTAAACGGCAGCCGCACAGCAACAACAACGAGTGATTTAACACAGATAGAGTAATACTTTGTAGATAGAAAGGTAATATTAAAATGATTTATTTTGGTTTAGGAGCGACGTTATGATATATGTAGTAACAGAAACAACTAATTAATGCGTAAGAGCAACTAACCATAAAATAATTTTTATTTATATCATAGTGCCAATATGTAATGATAATTCAAATCTAGGATTTAAAGATTTAGCTTGTGATGTATTGTTCAATATTGCATTGTTTAGGCATGGTTACCGCTGTAAAAAACGTTCAGAAAACCTATTGATTTTATTGAAGTTTTTTTGAGCGGAATTAACCGCCGTGTAGGCGGTTAATTATTGATGCTTCACAATAAAACAGCAGTGGATTTGCTTGTTACGTTTAAAATCAAGCGAAAGCGTTTTATTGGTAATTTCTTGATAGGTAAGTCCTAGATTTTGCATACCACTGCTATCCATCTTAAAACCACGTTTATTATTCGAAAAGAGGATAGTGCCATTAGGTTTTAGCAAGCGTTTTAGATCCGCCATTAATTTTAGGTGATCTCGTTGCACATCAAAGGTATTATTCATACGTTTGGAATTCGAAAATGTTGGCGGATCGATAAAAATTAAGTCGAATTGTTCATCGGATTGGGATAAATAAAGCAAACAGTCAGCCTGAATTAATCGGTGCTTTTTACCTGTTAAACCATTTTGTTTTAAATTACGATCTGCCCATTCTAAATAGGTGCGTGACATATCAACGGTAGTGGTTGATTTAGCACCACCAAGTCCTGCATAAACAGTTGCACTCCCTGTGTAAGCAAATAGATTTAAAAAGTCCTTGCTAGCACTCATTTCACCAATCATTTTGCGTGCTAAGCGATGATCTAAAAACAGTCCTGTATCTAAATAATCGGTAATATTGACCCAAAATTGGGTTTTTTGGCGATTAATGGCGTATTCATGGACTAAAAAATAATCCTGCTTTTGCCCTAATTTTTGGTATTGTTGTTTACCTTTTTGTTTTTCTCGGGTTTTTAATACTAGTTGATCGGCAGTCAGATTAAGCTCTGACATGGTGGCATTGATAATATCAAATAGCCGTTGCCGTGTTTTTTGTGGATCAATATTTTTAGGGGCGGCGTATTCTTGTATAACTATTTTATCTTTATAGCGATCAATAGCAACATTATATTCGGGTAAATCTGCATCATAAAGTCGATAACATTCAAGTTGTTCTTGAGCAGCCCATTTTTCCAGTTTTTGTTTATTTTTGCGTAACCGATTTGCAAAGTCGGCAGCCGGCACTGTTGGGTTCGTGATAGGTTGTTGAGCATCACGCTTAGCAATGGCATAATTTTTTTGTATACAGTCGAGAGGGCCATTTTTGGCTTTAAATTGTCTATCTGCTCGCATTTGTAAACAATCTAATAGTTGCGGTGCACCACTAAATAGTGATAATCGCCAACCACCAAAGTGTTGTTTAATTTGTTGACCGAGAGCAGTATGTAAAGCAATAAGTGCGGGCTCGCTTTCTAGCCGCTCGCCATAAGGTGGATTACTGATAATCATACCTGTTGTTTGCATTGGTAATGGATTAGTAAGTTGTGTTACATCTTGTAAAGCAAAGGTAATTAAATCGCCCACACCAGCTTGGGTAGCATTTTGTTTGGCCCGCTCAAGTACGGTAGGATTATTATCGTAACCAATAAAAGGAATATTGGGTTTACAGGCATTATGTTTTGCTGAAAATAATAACTCATTCCATAGCGTTGGATTAAATCCTTTCCATGCAAAAAATCCCCATTGTTTGCGTTGTAATCCTGGTGGGATTTTTGACGCCATCATAGCGGCTTCAATCAGTAGCGTGCCTGAGCCACACATGGGGTCAAGCAACGGTTCATCACTCAGCCAACCTGAACGCATAATAATGGCGGCAGCAAGGGTTTCTTTTAATGGTGCTTGGCCTGTTTGCTGACGATAACCACGTTCATGTAAGCTATTGCCACTTAAATCTAAAGATAAGGTGACTCGGTTTTTATTTAAATACGCATGAAGTCGAATATCTGGATCTTGTTTAGCAACATTGGGGCGTTCGTTAGTATGGCGTAAAAAGTGATCAACAATGGCATCTTTGATCTTAAGTGCGCCATATTGACTATTGCGAATAAATTCGTTAACACCAACAAAGTTGATCACAAAAGCGTTATCGACCGCAAAAATATCTGTCCATTTAATATTAAATACACAAGAATAGAGATCTAAATCACTATAAATATCAAATTCAGCTATTGGCAACAAAATGCGTGAGGCTAAACGAGACCATAATAATGATTGATATAATGTTTTTTCATCAGCATCAAAATAAACTCCACCTTGGGTAATTTTACAGTTAGGTGAGCCTATTTGTTCTAACTCTTTTTTTAATAACTCTTCAAGCCCGCGAGATGTGCTGGCAAATAGCGTTTTCATGTATAATCCACTTTACAATAAAATTGCAGGCATTATACCGACTAATTGCAATAGTGGGAAATAAAGGCAACGCTTATATTTATTTTTGTTAATCAAAATTTATTAGCTTT
>NZ_LZGX01000005.1:0-16286 GCF_001690825.1 Gilliamella sp. Fer1-1 | reverse complement strand
AAGATGGGGCCAGCAAGTAATCATTTATCCGCAAAACTGAATAATAATAATCGAGAGCTCGAAGTCTTATTAAAAAAACAGGTATCGTTTAACTCAAAAGGCTTTTCGGCATAAGGAATAAGGCAATCAACATGACCATAAAAAAAATCGACAATTTCAACTTTCCCGTTGGTGAAGAGCAACTTAGTCAAGATGCGTATTATAAAGCATTATCAGAAGCGAGTAGTGGCTTCTACCCATTTGGTGAAAATGGCATATGGCATGGGGGCATTCATATTGATAAAGGCGTACTAAAAAAGCTGGATAATGATAATGTAGTGCGTTGTATGGCCCATGGTGAAGTGATTGCTTACCGAGTCGATAATATTTATCCTAAAATAGTGTATCAGGACAATGAACAGTTAGACGAAGCTTACCAAGACTGCCAAAAAGTGGCTTATTTTTCAACGGGCTTTACCTTAGTCAGACACCAGTTACAAATGCCTAAAGTCGCAAAAGCAACCGACACGCCACCCTCAATAACCTTATACAGTTTATATATGCATCAACTCGATTGGTATGGTTATCAGCAAAAAGAACAAGAAAGCGATAGTCAGGTTACTTATCCCCATTATTGGCAAGCGAAAGCCGGAGAAGTGGATGAGAAAAACGCAGACACCATTGCTGGCAGCGTGATACGCGAAAATGGAAAAAACACAAAGGTTGTGGGGTTATTGCTTAAAGGCAGTAAAGTTCGTTTAGGTGAACAAAAAAGCGGTATGTCTGGTTGGTATAAAATTGTGTCGATAACCGCAGGGGCGGTGGTAACACCAGACGGCTTTCAACATGAATTGAGCAATATTACGGGTTATGTTTGGCATAAAGATATTGGCACAACAGCAAATGATAGACCGACAGGAAAAACCGCAGAAACCAATAAGGATTATGAAATCTGTCGAGAAGATAATAAAAAGGTGGGCAAACCAGAAGTAGAAATCAAAGGGATTGCTATCTATGGCACTGCGAATGACAGCCAAAAGTTAACTTATTTGCCAAAAACGGCGACTTTTGAATTTGATGGGCAAGAAAATGGTTATGCTAAAATCTGTAAAATTGGTAATTGTACTGTTCCGGCAGTTTTGGTTGTTGAAAATGGTGGGGATGAAGCGCCACATAAGGGGTATGTCAAATTAACCTCACTGATAGTGACCCAACTTAAACCTGAAAAATTAGATAAAGTGGTGGTATTAAAAGCGCCTGTGCCAATCGATAAAGGCGACTTTATAGGTTACATCGGCCATAATGTCAGCCAATCCGAACGTTTTGACGAGCCTAAAGTTGCCCCATTATCTACGATGAAACGTGCATTAGACAAGCAATTACCGCCAATGGCACACATTGAATTATTGACTTGTGATGATTTGCCCGCGTTTATCACTAAAACCCGCTCCTTAGCGGACAAGCTTCCAGAAAGTGAAAAGACAATCATATTAGTTGAAAAAGAGGCCAGATTAATTCAGCCCTCAGCAGATAGCTATTTAAACAGTGGCATAGGGATTCATTTTATAGATAGCAGTAACTATTACTATGTTAAAATCAAACCGGAATATACCTTTAGTATACCATTGATATATTTTGACGCTTCACGACAGTCTTCATTCAATACGCCGTTAGGCGGTGGGATTAATGGGATTAACGGTGAAACGCAAAACACCATACCGCAAAAACAATGGTACCGTTTAACGCAAACAGATAAAGCGCGGTTGATTGATATTAACCGCTTTCTTTATCCTGAACTAACCTTAAATGACATCCCCACTGAAGTTGAGCTAGTGAGTAGTGGCGTGCCACAGATAACGCTACCGGGTGTCTACTCTGAGCCGACCGATGATAATAAAGGTTGCTTTACAATTCGTTTTATTGTTGAGGATAAGCATTACTGGATAGACGCTAATGAAGTCTCCCACCTTGGCCGGCAATCTGGGCAATTAAGTCAAAAACTCGCTTATTGGAAAAAATTTCCATTATCGTTAGATAATTTACCCAAAGCAACCGAAAGCAACACTGTCTACTTTCCACGCACAATATTACTTGACACATCGGGGGATGAGAGTTTAATGGCGGTCGATGATGCTAACCCTGATTCGGTATGGCGTTATATTCAGGCATTGAATCGACAAGGGGTACTGATACAAGGTTGGGTAAACATTACAGCAGGCGCACAAGCGCATATCAAATTGGTTTCTCCATGGTATTGGCCTGAATTTAAAACAGTAGAAGAGAAGGCGACGGTAGGTGAATTATCCAATAAGATTAGTAAGAATAAAGTGGCGAAATTGGATTTAGAAGATTACACGCCAGCGATGAAGGAATTACATCAAATCTTAACGGGAACTTTGCGTTATTCCAATCAGCGAAAAAAAACACACTTACCTTCTTTTACGGATAACTATTTAAAGGAAGGTCTACGCCGAAGTTGGGCCGCAGAGCGGATAGGGCATTTACTGGTCAAATATGAAAGTGAATGGTATGCCGATGAAGCATTAAGTAAATGGAATGAGATAGATGAGCTGTTTGAAGAAGAAAAGCAACAAAAAAAAGAGTCTATTGAAACGATATTAGATAAAATCGGCATAATCGAGCCCTATCATCGAGACTTTGCCATGAAAAAAGTGGACGAAGCCCTTGAGCATGTCAAATCAAACTGGCAACTTGAAAAAGAGCAACGCATTAAACCGTCACTGTGGTGGAAAGAAGTGGCACAGGCACAAGCTCAAAACCCAACCGCAAACACTGATGCCAATACGCCTAAACTGTCCAATCTATCCGCAGACGGCAAGGCGTGGTTTATTCATCCCGTGGCGATGATAGATTATTTTAATGTTATTAAAACTAGAACAACATTTGATGAAAAATATATCCCAGAAGATAATGAGGTTTATATAAATGTCATTGTACCTTCGCACCGTGGATTAGAGGGGCCTTTAATTGTATTTGATAGAAGTGAAATTTATTTTAAAACTCATGCACTTTGTCTTGGGACTAGTACGAATCGTACAAAAGCAAGTGGAGATGGCGATACACCTACTGGTAGGACAAAGACAACATATTATCCAAATAGGCATAAAGGTGAATGGAGTTTTGGTAATTATGGATTTATTGAACTAATCGGAGATAGTGGTGAATTTTTAACTGCAACTAAAAATGGACGAGATGGAATAGGCATACATTCTGGGCATACTTCAGGGTATTATAGAAAATCTTTGGAAGATTTAGGTAATCTTATGAACACTCATGGGTGTATTCGGGTTTATAATGAAGCAATGAAAGAGTTAGGGGCTTTGTATACTAGGTTAAAAAGTGAAGGTAAAACAATATATTGTTACATAGAAGATTATGTTGGAGATATAAAAGATGTTTATGAATATTATGGTTTAGCTCCCGATCCTAAAGACACTGTAAGAAAAGGGAGAGTAAAAACACAATGATTCTAAATAAAATCCCCTGTTTTGTTTTTTTTGCTTTTTTTACGTTAATAGTTTCAGCTCAAACTGAAAAAGAAGAGTTAGATCAATTAATGCATATATGGGCAGAAAGAGATTTTGCCGAAGAAGTCAGTATAGTTTCTGACTTTTTGAAAAGCAAAGGTTATAAAATTCCTAGCGAAAAGAGCTTTAAACAAAGAAGTTTAGATTATTTTGGTATTGATGTGGATACAATAACATTTGATTGTCAATATATGATTAGTAAATATGATTATAGCTGTTTTACTAAGAATGGACGTTTTTTACTAACATACACAGAATCATTTCTGATGAGTGAATACAAAGGATTTGATGTTCCGCTTACTCCTAAGCAGGGTTTAGAGTTATTAAATAGCCCTAATAATGAGTATTCTCCTCATCTTATTGCTTATAATAAATTACTTTTTAATGATAATACTGATACTTTTGTAAAAAACTATTTTTTATCAAATCGGAAAAATTCGTTGCAAGAAGTTGTGATTTATTTCAATTATGAAAAAAATAGTTTGTTATATGAGGTCTCATTACCTGTATGGGATGACGATCTGAGAAATATGTGGCATTTCATTTTTTATAACAATTCACAAAAAGGATATCGGAAACGTTTATTAAATGATTTGTATATACAATCGGGAGAACATGTTATTTCAATTTTATTAAAAGATTTGTCCGATAATTGGTATATTTATCCAACAGGCATTCCTATTTCAGAAAATAAAAAAATTACGATTACCTCAGCATCACAAGATAAAGCTTTATTGCATCTGATTAAATTACAAAGTCAGCATCAGAGCGAGGAAACAAGTTTAACCGATAGCCAACGTAAAGCCTACCAATACCTGATTAATTTTTACGAAATAGATAATAAACTTGAATCAAGGCTTAAGGAAAATAATTTTTATAATATGGGGTTAAAAGTATCCGCTGAAGAACAAAAAGTCATTTCGGAAAGTAAAAACACACTAATAGAAAATCACTATATTACGAAATCAAATGATAATTATATTAATTTCCGCAGCCAACCAAATTCTAAAGCACCGATTATAAATAAATTATTAAATGATATAGATCTTATCAAAATTAATGTACAAGGTGAATGGTTATATGTCAAATTAAAGGATTCCCCCTCCATAAAGGGTTATGTTCATCTTAGTCAATTAGAATATAACGATAATAATTGAATGCATGTATCAATAAACATGATTAACTAGGTTAAATAATAATGATTAACAAAATAGGAAAGAAACTTATTATAGTTCTCGCTCTTTTTTCAATAAATGTGTTGGCTGATACAGAATCAGAGTTTGCATCAGCTAATTATTCAGATAAAACTATAAATATGATTTCAAAAATGCTTCAGCAAGAACATTATCAACTAATTAATTTAGAAGAATTTAAACAAAAAATTGATGATTATTTTGGTTCAGATACTGGCCTCAGCAAGAATAAAAATATTTGTCAAACATATACAGGTGAAGATAACTATTATGGCATAACAAATAATGGTAAATTTATTTATTCTTGCTTATTAACGAATTCATTTGCGAATGGAATATTAGATAATTCAAATAATAAATATGTTCAACAGTTAGTTGCTTATAATAAACTACTTTTTAATGATGATGATTCTGCTAAAAAATATATATTAAATCATAAGTATGATTATTTACCTGAAATCGTGATTAACTTTAATTATGAAAATGATGCTTTACTCTATGAAACAGCTGTTGTGAATCCATATATTTCCGACGAGTATAAATGGCATTTTTTATTTTATAATAACGAATTAAAAGGGTACAGAAAGCGTTTTTTAAATGACATGCTATTGGATAAAGCTTATTTTCGTGGTTTATTGATATCTTTATTTGTTAATTGGAATGTTGAACATAAAGACATTGGTATACAAGGGAAAAAGGTAAGAATCCCACAATCTACTAAAGATAAAGTATTAATTCATTTAATTAAATATCGTAGTCAGCTACAAAATAATGGTGAAACTTTAGAACGTAGCCAACACTTAGCCTATCAATACTTGACGGATTTTTTTAACAAAGATAACCAGTTAAAAGAGAGATTAGAGAAGAATGAATATTATAACATGGGTATAACTGTTTTAGAGGATAAAAAAAAAGTAATTTCCTATAGTCATGATGAATTATTGGAAAATCACTATTATACAAAGTCTTCAGAAAAAGTTGTTAACTTATTAAATAAGCCAGATATAAAATCTTCTATTATCATGACACTACCGAATAAAACTGATGTGATCAAGTTATATTCGAAATTTATTGATAGAGAAAAAAAACAAGAATGGTTATATGTTGGTTTAGCTAATGATAGAACTACAACGGGGTATATACATCTTAGCCAATTAGAATTTAAGGATAAACATTTCTAATAAATTGTTGTAGTTATAGGCTAGCGATAGATATTAAAGCAATTTTAGGGGGGGATTTCCCCATGGCACTGGCCTGGGTTTGAAACGATAGAAGAAAAAGCCTCGATAAGTGAATTATCTAACAAGATTGGCAAAAATAAAGTGGCGAAATTGGATTTAGAAGATTACACGCCAGCGATGAAGGAATTACATCAAATCTTAACGGGAACTTTGCGTTATTCCAATCAGCGAAAAAAAACACACTTACCTTCTTTTACGGATAACTATTTAAAGGAAGGTCTACGCCGAAGCTGGGCCGCAGAGCGGATAGGGCATTTACTGGTCAAATATGAAAGTGAATGGTATGCCGATGAAGCATTAAGTAAATGGAATGAGATAGATGAGCTGTTTGAAGAAGAAAAGCAACAACAAAAAGAGCTTATTGAAGCGGAATTAGATAAAAACGGCATAACCGAGCCCTATCATCGAGACTTTGCCATGAAAAAATTGGACGAAGCCCTCGAGCATGTCAAATCAAACTGGCAACTTGAAAAAGAGCAACGCATTAAACCGTCACTGTGGTGGAAAGAAGTGGCACAGGCACAAGCTCAAAACCCAACCGCAAACACTGATGCCAATACCCCTAAACTGTCCAATCTATCCGCAGATGGTAAGGCATGGTTTATTCATCCGGTGGCGATGATAGATTATTTCCAAGAAGAAAAAATAGATATTATTGTGTTTTATATTTATTTAGATGGTCGAATACAAAAGTATATACCACCATTTATTAAAGATGAGAATCAAAATAAGTATCGCTATGTCATTGTCGATGGACAAGATAACAGGTATAAGGTTTGTGATTTGGAATATATCAAAATTAAAGAAAAAGTTTCAGAGGGAATTACTCCTAATAAACCAAAAAATCATTTTAAACCAGGCCCTAATGATAGTGCTTCAGATGTAAACGATGGTGATACTAAATATCGAATTATTTATGCCAATGGAAAAATCGCTGAATGGGGTAAACATGATAAATATTATAAAAAGGAAAAGGTTGTTGATAAAAACTCATGGCGAGTTTTTGGTGTAACCGGCAATGAGGTAGAGTTGATAAGAATGCCTGATTCATTAAATAAGCAATATGGTGATTTAAAGATTGAATATAGTTTCCATAATACAAAGCGCCGTTACGCCAATCCATCCTTGTTTGCTGCCATGTTGGGGAGTTTAGCTGTTTATAAAAAAGCAGTTATCTCCACAGGTAGTGCTTTTCAATGGGGATCTTGTTTTCCAAGTACATTGCATATTAATGGTATGGCTATTGACTTTGAGTATAAATCAAAAAACAACCAAGGTGGTTATTATTCTCATTCTTCTCAACAATATAAAGACGATTTAGCCTTTTTGAAGGCGATGTTACTATTTTTTGTTAAGGTTCGGGTTGGAAAGGATGATCATTTTAAAGAGTTTAGACAATTATCTGGTGTTATAGACGGAGGTGAATTACATGACTCGCACTTTCATGCTGACTTTTCACTCACTAAAATTGAAGAAATTAAGGAATAAATTATGAGACATTTATTTTATATCGGTATTATTTTTTCTTTCTTTAGTACATGCTGCTACAGCCAACAATTTAATATAGAAAAAAAATATCGAGGCAATTCATTTCTCAATAAAGTAGATATGCAAAAATTAGAAAAAGATTGCTCACGTGAAGACTATATAAATTCTGATTATTCCATACAAGTAGAAATGGATAAACGTTGTCCATTATATAAATTTGGTAATTATTTTGATCATGTTTTTGATTCGGTTGATAAAAGTAAGGTGATCTATCAAAAAAATGGTTTAACCCTAAAATTAAGCAAAGAAGCTTTTAGCCTCGTGGATGAGGATAATTATTCTGGCACTAAATTGACTTTATCTTTAATTCAAAATAATGAAATTAAAGATAAAATAACGCTTGCTAATACTTTTACGAATATAACGAATTTTCTTGCTGTTGGTTATCGATATTACTATATTGCACCAAGTGGTGATATTTATACTTTATCCTTAATTGAAATGGATGATGGAGCCGGTCCTCAAACTTGGAAGCATTATAAAATTGATGAAAAAAAATTAAAATTTAATTTATTACAGATATATGGTCGTCGAATTCAAACCTCTTATCCTGACGATTTCAGCGTAGTACCTAACCCTGATGATATTATCGATTATAACAGTAGTAAATTTTTGGAATGTTTAAATGATGAAACTAAAGAAGGATGTGATGTCGAGGATCTTTATTTTTATTATTTAGAGTTATTAAAACAAAAAACAACGTTATTAGTTAAAAAGAAGAACAAGCCAAAAGATAGCCTACCATTAATTAAAAAAAAGATAGATAAACTATGTTTAAGTAAAAATAGTCTATTGGATTTGGATGACAATATATTTTCTTATTATCCTATAGAAATCTTTTTATGTGAAATAAAAGAATTAAAGCAAGAAATCAAACAAGCTGAAATAAATCTAGCAAAATAGGATCAATTTAAAACAAATAAATAGTTTGTAACCATGTTAGAGAGTTTAGCTTTTTATAAAAAAGCAGTTATCTCCACAGGTAGTGCTTTTCAATGGGGCTCTTGTTTTCCAAGTACATTGCATATTAACGGTATGGCTATTGACTTTGAAATACAGTTCGAAAAAGAGTAATGGTGGTTATTACGGTCATTCTAAAATTGAAGAAATTAAGGAATAACTTATGAGACATTTATTTTATATCGGTATTATTTTTTCTTTCTTTAGTACATGTTGCTACAGCCAACAATTTAATATAGAAAAAAAATATCGAGGCAATTCATTTCTCAATAAAGTAGATATGCAAAAATTAGAAAAAGATTGCTCACGTGAAGACTATATAAATTCTGATTATTCCATACAAGTTGAAATGGATAAACGTTGTCCATTATATAAATTTGGTAATTATTTTGATCATGTTCTTGATTCGGTTGATAAAAGTAAGGTGATCTATCAAAAAAATGGTTTAACCCTAAAATTAAGCAAAGAAGGGGTTAGTTTCGTGGAGGGAGGAGATGATTATTCTGGTGCTAAATTGACTTTATCTTTAATTCAAAATAATGAAATTAAAGATAAAATAACGCTTGCTAATACTTTTACGAATATAACTAATTTTCTTGCTGTTGGTTATCAATATTATTATATTGCACCAAGTGGTGATATTTATACTTTATCCTTATTTGAAATGGATAATGGAGTTGGCCCTCAAACTTGGAAGCATTATAAAATTGATGAGAAAAAATTAAAATTTGATTTATTACAGATATATTACGGTAGCTATCAAATTACTTATCCTGATGATTTCAGTGTAGTACCTAACCCTGATGATATTATCGATTATAACAGCAGTGAATTTTTGGAATGTTTAAATGATGAAACTGACGAAAAATGTAATACAGAGCATCTTTATTTTTATTATTTAGAGTTATTAAAACAAAAAACAACGTTATTAGTTAAAAAGAAGAACGCGCCAAAAGATAACCTCCCATTAATTAAGAAAAAGATAGATAAACTATGTTTAAGTAAATATAGCATATTATATGACGATATAAATTCTTATTACCCTACAGAAGTCTTTTTATGTGAGATAAAAGAATTAAAGCAAGAAATCAAACAAGCTGAAATAAATCTAGCAAAATAGGATCAATTTAAAACAAATAAATAGTTTGTAATATGCAATTATATTACGCCGATGAGGCATTAAGTAAATGGAATGAGATAGATGAGCTGTTTGAAGAAGAAAAGCAACAAAAAAAAGAGTCTATTGAAGTGATATTATATAAAATAGGCACAATCGAGCCCTATCATCGAGACTTTGCCATGAAAAAATTGGACGAAGCCCACGAGCATGTCAAATCAAACTGGCAACTTGAAAAAGAGCAACGCATTAAACCGTCACTGTGGTGGAAAGAAGTGGCACAGGCACAAGCTCAAAACCCAACCGCAAACACTGATGCCAATACCCCTAAACTGTCCAATCTATCCGCAGACGGCAAGGCGTGGTTTATTCATCCGGTGGCGATGATAGATTACTTCCCTAAAAGCGAGATTCTTTTTCAGAAAGGGGATAAGCATGAGATTATTCGGGAAATTAATATCCGCCTTGCAGGTTTTGGTGGCAATGTACCAACCGATGAATTTACTGAAAGAACAGAAAAGATGATAAAACAGTTTCAACGTGATTATATGCAAGTTGAGGAAACGGGCGTTGTGGATATAAAAATTATACAAGCGATTGATAGATTTCAAGATGAGTATTCAATAGATTCATTTTTTACACAGGCTCAATGCCAATGTTCAACTTTTAAAAATCTGACTGAGCCAACTTGTAATGGTTTTGGGCTTAATAAAACTAATAATGGAAAAACAGGTGCTAATTATGCCTATGGGATTGAATATCCAGGCTTACATCGGACTTTGTTTTGGGTATTAAGAAGTATTATGTTTTATATTGATTCAGATGAACGATATCAACACTTGACTGTAGAAATCGTATCTTCTGGTTATCGATGTTGGGCTGATAATATTTATAATAATCGAAAAAGTACTAACCATATGGGTAAAGCGCTTGATATCCATGTCATTAAAAAAGAAAAAGCAAAATCTGAACACAGTAGAGATGAAAGGATCAATTGTTGTGATTTAGTTCGCGATATTTTAACTGAAAAAACAAATGCCGAATACAGATGGTTTCATTCTAATGGTATTGCTTTAGAGAATAGCTATACAAGATACCATCCAACAAGAGGACGTGACAATCAAAGTATAGCGAGTGTTTGGGCTCATTATGATGTTCGGGTTTTTGAGAGTAAATTTTTGGAAAATCAGTTTTTTGTCAAAACAGCAAAAGATATCAATGGTAAATATTTACAAGAGTTAGTTAAAAATTTAGGAAGCTAATAACATGTTTGGATTTTATTTTTATATAATAAAAAAATATATATCGTTAGCAAAACTTGTTTGTTTATTATATGTTTTTTTTAATTTTTCATATACTTATGCAAAAGATATTAATCAAGCTTATTGGGTTTTAGATAAATATATTGAAAATAATTATCTAATGAAAAAAGATAGTTATAACCCTAATTATTTGAATAATTTACGAGTTAAGTTAGTTAATAATATCATTTATATTAATAATAACCAGTATAATGTCAGCGTACATCGAACATCTGATTTATCCCAATTGCTCACAAAAAATCTAATTGAAAATCCAATTATCAACGAATTTATTTTACCGAATGGTGATGTAAATTATTTACAATTCGATGATGTTTTAGATGTTGATTTAGCTAAATTATTATTGCCAAAGCATAGATTGATTTTTGGTAATGATCAGTTATTATTTATAAATGAATCTTTTGTTGCATCTTTTTTAAAACCCCAAAACAAGTATTCATTTCAAAAATTAAGTAATAAATTTCCCTCATTAGATTTACCAATTAATTCTAAAAGATCAGCGAAATTCATTCAGGATGAGAATTATTATAATTATCCTCAAAATATATCAAGAAGTTTTGCATACTATTTAAACTTATTCGATAACGATAGTTTATATGAACAGTTAAATAATTATTTAATTGATTTAAATGGAATAAAGCTACCTCAAATTAATAATGTGATAAATCCAATTTTAATAACTGGCACACAAGAAAATGAAGAGCAAATAATTTATCTTTACCTTTTATCAGAACAATATGATTTTTTAGATAAGATAATATTAAAAAATTATTATGGCGCAACAAGAGATGAGGCAACAAATATGTATCCAGCCGGTTTTGGGGGTTACAATATAGACAAAAACTATTCCATTGAACGCCAACAACGCTTTGAAGATGAAACAATAGAAATACAACATTTTCAAATTACAAAAGAAGGAAAGTTTCAAGAAATACCGGTTACGTCTAATTGCTATAGCAAATGGGCTACTAAAGATCCAAATAAACATTCGGCTAGAAGTCTTTTGTTAACAAGTAAGCAAGCTAATAATTATTTACGTTTTGAGGGTGGTCAATTAGAAGAGCTTGATAGTGCGACATTAACTTTAAACGCTAATGAAAAAAAACTTTGTGTTAATTATCAACAAGTTTATCCGGTAAACTTTGGTAAGACTAATTCAAAACAATTTTTTGATAATGAGGCATTATATCAACAGCAAGTAGAAAATTTTAAAAAATATCACATTGATATCAGTAACGAATTGGAATATGTCACATTTGAAAATATTGATGAACTACCTATAGCTAAATTTTTATTAAATGGCAATCAAGCCATTTATATGAACAATACATTATTTATTGTAGGTAAAGATTATTTTGTGGCTTACAGACAACCAACAAAAGAGGAGTTAGTTTATACGCAATAGCACAAAGGTATTAATGATTTGCCATGAAACGAGCATTAGCAGATGGATTACTGGAAAGTGAAAAGACAATCATTTTAGTTGAAAAAGAGGCCCAATTAGTTAAAGCTGCTAAACCAGCAGGTTGTTTAAGCCCTGGCGTGGGGATTCATTTTACCGATAATACCGAAAACTACTATATTAAAATCAAGCCGGTCTATACCTTTAATCTTCCCGCAAGATTTTTTTATACTTCAAACGCGCAGTCAGTATTCGGCACGGAGATTGGCAAGGTAGTTAATGGTATTAATGGAAAAATACCGGCGAAAAAAGACGCATCGCAATCGTACACCTTAACGGCGAGCGAGAAAAAGTATTTAATGCTAATGTACCATTCACGTTATCCTGAATTAACCGAGGAAGATATCCCCGATAAAGTTGAGTTAGTTAGTGGCGGAAAAGAACAAGATACGAGGCTACCGAGCGTCTATTCTGAGCCCGCGAATAATGAGGATTTTTTTACAATTCGTTTTATGCTTGAAAACAAGCCGTACTGGATAGAATTAGATAATGTATTACACCTTCAAGGCGAAGATGGTCAACTCAATTCAAGCGCAAGTTATTGGCATGATTTTCCGTTATCATTAGCGAACATCCCTACTGAGGAAGACAAAAATACGGTATTAAGCTCACGCACCCTATCGCTCAATGCATTAGCGCATGACGGCTTGATAGCGATAGATGAAGACAACACAACATGGGTAAAAGTGACAGCACTGGATAAGCAAAGCCTAATGATACACGGTTGGGTCAATATAAAAGACAATGCGCAAGCACATATCAAACGGTGTAGCCCATGGCACTGGCCTGGGTTTGAAACGATAGAAGAAAAAGCCTCGATAGGTGAATTATCTAACAAGATTGGCAAAAATAAAGTGGCGAAATTGGATTTAGAAGATTACACGCCAGCGATGCACGCATTACACCAAATTTTGACAGGAACACTGATATATTCAACACAACGAAAAAAAGGTCTACCGCCACCTACTTTTACAGAAAGGGATTTAAAGGAAGCGCTACGCAGAAGTTGGGCCGCAGAGCTGATAGGGCATTTACTGGTAAAATATGAAAGTGAATGGTATGCCGATGAAGCATTAAGCAAATGGAACGAAGTTGATGAACTGTTTGAAGAAGAAAGACAACAGAAAAAAGAGATGATTGAAGCAGGCTTAAACGAGCTCGGCATCACCCAACCTTACCTACGTGATTATGTCTTCAAGTTGGTGGACGAAGCGTTTAAATATATTCAAACTAATTGGAAAATAGAAAAAGAGCAACGCATTAAACCGTCACTGTGGTGGAAAGAAGTGGCACAGGCACAAGCTCAAAACCCAACCGCAAACACTGATGCCAATACCCCTAAACTGTCCAATCTATCCGCAGACGGCAAGGCATGGTTTATTCATCCGGTGGCGATGATGGATTATTTTAATATTAGAAATACTGAAATTATTTTCCCATTAAAAGTAAAACCAATAAACAATTTTGATATGCAATTTGGTAAAAACTTTAATTGGACTAAAAATAATAATCAAACAGCATTTAGTTCATCTCGAAATGGAGGAAGAAAACATGCAGGAAGAGATTTATATACAGAACCCAAAGAAGATATTATTGCCGTCAGCGATGGAGTTGTTCTAAAAATAAACGAATTTTATTGTTATACGCACCAAATAACAGTTAAGCATCATACCAATAGTGGACGGCAATTTATTATTCGTTATGGTGAAGTAGATAAAGAAAGTATTAAGGTAAAAACTGGCGATTTTGTTAAGCAAGGCACAGTTCTTGCTAAAACTGGGCTCTTACTTAGAAACGTTAGAGCTACAGATCCCCAAAGTAGAATAATTGAGGTTAATATTGGTGGTGAAACTAAAAAAATGACACCTTTAATGGTAATAAACGGGAAAATAATATATATGTTGCATCTAGAATATTACTCTGGAAATAGTGGACTAGATCTAAAAAAATCATTAACAGATAAATCAAAAAAACCTTATGAAAGACGAGATGATTTAACAGATCCTATAGAATTATTAAAAGAAGGGTACAGTAACAGCTTTGGGGCTGACCCTGAATAATTAGGAACAAAAGTATGAAAAATATTATATTAAAAATCTTATTATTAATTTTATTATCACAAGTTGTTTATGCATCAGATTTTGATTCAAATAACAATTATTATAGATTAATCAATGAGAAATTAACTCCTGAAACAGACAAAAACATAAAAAAATCATTAAGTAATTTGATTATAGATAATCAGCAAAAGATAACATTTTTAGGTTGCGATTTTAAAGAATTAACTGGAAGTGAAGGCGATATAAATAATGAATTAAATAAACATAATTTTTTTAAAAATTATAGTGATGAATTAAAAGAATATCATCTAACCACTACTAATTTCGCTAAAATTTATACAAATGATAGAGATAGTTTATCAGAAATTTGTAACCGTAATGATTACATGAATATTATCCAACTTGATAACAATGAATTAATGGTTACTTATAAAAAACAATTAGTTTTTTACCAACGGTTACCAGAACAAGAAGAGAAAAACCTTAATAATTATTATAGTAATACAAAATGTATTGCATTAGAACAAGTTGATATGAGTTATACGGATATTTGCTATTATAACAATATGACTATTTTGGATGTTTATAATGCAATGAGTTTTGATCTTGATAAGGTATTTAGAAAGAAAATTAAAGTGGGCGAAAATTTCTCTGTTAACTATGAGGACCGAGATGTGGATATTGATTACAAATGGTATGGTAAAAATAAACTAGAAATTACTCAATATTTTCAAGGAGGCATAACAACTTATACTTTTATTTATCAGAACGGTAAAACAAAATTAATAACAGTTCTCTCTCCTGATTAATTATAAAAAATAAGAAAGATAAAACTTAGCACACATAGAACTCTTTACCTGTGATGATTTACCTGAATTTATCAATAATATCTGAGTATTAGTAGATAAATCACCGGAAAGAAAAAAGACAATTTTGTTAGTAGAATGAGACGCAAAACTAATTCAAGCATCTAAACCAACTGGTTTTTTACCAGCAAGGTCGGGGGGATAAAATTTGTCAGGGATACGAGTCATTATTACGTTAAAGTCAAACCAGAATATACATTGTGGTTATTAGCAAACACTTGATCACGTATGTAATCGTTTTAAAAGTGAAAGGTGATGATTTGCGCGCATCTCGAAACGATTATACGTTGGAGTTTTCAGGAAAAGGAAAAAATGAGTTTATACAAGCGAGCGATTTTGATATAAACAGTGATTATTTTTATATTCGATATTGCCATTTACATGAAGATCTAAAAGTATCTGGAATACAAAAAGGTACTAAAGTTAAAGCTGGTGATCATATCGGTTATACATCCGACACAGGAAATGCGAAAGGGCTTCCTAATACTCATTTACATTTAGAAATTGCTATGAATATTGATAATAATATCTCTCTAGAGAAAAATGAAAAAGATCCTCAAAAAAGAAAATTAGGCTATAAGATAAACCCTGCTTTTTTTGTCAATTTAAATCATATAGATATAGACGATCAAACAGAAGCGGTAATAAATGGTAAGAAGTATTATATTCAAAAATAAAGGTAGAAATACATGAACAGAATAAAATATTTATTAATAATAATCCTATTGCTACCGCAGTTAGCTCAATCTATCTATCGTGTATATACTGGAAATATAGGTGATAGAAAAGTA
This sequence comes from Gilliamella sp. Fer1-1, assembly GCF_001690825.1. Taxonomy (NCBI): domain Bacteria; kingdom Pseudomonadati; phylum Pseudomonadota; class Gammaproteobacteria; order Orbales; family Orbaceae; genus Gilliamella; species Gilliamella sp. Fer1-1. The sequence continues at coordinate 199 of NZ_LZGX01000005.1, read as the reverse complement.
GAAATTTATATGTATGCTATCTCTGACGATGATTTTCACATTATTTGCGTTGATAATGAAACACACGAAATTACATACTTAGGATTACCTAAAAGAATAGATGATAACTATTATTTTAAAAACTATTCTATTAATTTAAAAGATAACATAAATTCGTTGATTATAAAAAACTTTGATTTTAGCGAAAATCAAACAAAAT
>NZ_LZGX01000004.1:0-15465 GCF_001690825.1 Gilliamella sp. Fer1-1 | reverse complement strand
TTGGTAATCTAAGGTTTTTGCTGGTGAAATAATTATTATCATAACATATTTTGCCTATTGTATTTTGCAATAAATCGGGTTATTTTACATCAAATTCAACCCAAAGGAGTAGCAAAATGAACGTAGATAAACAAGAAATGCACGATATCAAAGCTTGGCCTACTATTCGTGAAATATTTATTGAAATTGTCGACGCTATTTTTGAATTTTTTATAGGGGGGTTTTAGTTGAGTTAATAAATTGAGGAAGCGTATAATTTTAGGTTAATAATGGTGATTGGTAATCTAAGGTTTTTGCTGGTGAAATAATTATTATCATAACATATTTTGCCTATTGTATTTTGCAATAAATCGGGTTATTTTACATCAAATTCAACCCAAAGGAGTAGCAAAATGAACGTAGGTAAAAAAGAAATGCACGATATCAAAGCTTGGGCTACTATTCGTGAAACATCTATTGAAATTGCCGAAGCTATTTTTGAATTAGCCAATAATGACGAAACTTTAGCTGAGCAGATTTGGTCAGAAGGGAGTGATGAAGTTTTAAAGCTCGCTTTTGCTAAAACTAAAGCTGATAGGCTGTTCTGGGGTGAGCAAACCATTGAACGCAAAAATATTTAGATTTTTATGAAGTTAACTTTTTTAGGAACAAGCGCAGGCTCTCCTACCGCACAACGTAACATGAGTAGTATTGTGCTAGATGTTAGGCAAGAAAGAGGGCGCTTATGGCTTTTTGATTGCGGTGAGGCAACTCAGATGCAAATGCAAAAAGCCAAATTTAGCCTTTCTAAACTTGAGATCCTCTTTTTAACACATTTACACGGTGATCACCTGTTTGGGCTACCAGGTGTTTTAACATCCCAATCTTTGATGCAAAATCAATCATCGCTAATTTTGGTTGGTCCAAAAGGTATTAAGCACTTTATCGAAACGGTCATTGAAATTAGTGATTCTTGGTTAAACTACCCGCTTAATATTATTGAGCTTGAAAAAGATTGTACCGTTTTTGAAGATAACCAGTTTCGAGTTGAAGCAAAATTATTACAACACCGCGTGCCTTGTTTTGGTTATCGTATTTTATATAATGACCTTAAAAAAGGTCGGAAATTAGCGATTTTAGGTGACACAATACCTTGTGAAGCATCGATTGAACTTGCTAAAGATGTTGATGTTCTTGTGCATGAAGCAACACAAGAACATGCTTTAGCGGATAAAGCCATTGCGCGCGGTCATTCGACAACAACACATGCCGCAACAATAGCCAAGCAAGCTAATGCTAAAAAGTTAATTATGACGCATATTAGCCCTAGATATAGTTTACATGATAATGATAAATTGGTTAGCGAAGCTAAAAATATATTTCCTAATACCGAAATAGCCACCGATTTTTCCACGTTTGAAATTTAAACAAATTTCGCCGAAATGCTCGGCGAATAAGCGGCTGTTCTAAATACAAAAATCTTTAATTAATTGTTCTATTGTTGCTTTGGTTGGCTTTAAAAAATCTAATGAAATAAATTCATCGGGTTGATGTGCTTGTTCAATTGATCCCGGACCTAACACAATAGTTGGTGAGATTTGATTTAAGTATGGTGCTTCGGTACTATAATTCACTGTTTCGGCACTATGGCCAACTAACTTTTCAATATGCTGTAATGCCGGATGATCTTTTTTGCATTCATAACCTGGAATAGGCGAAACTTCGTATTGTATTTCAATTCGATTTGGATATCTATCTATGACAGGCTGAAGTACGTCACAAAGAGCATTATAAAGCGAATCGATATCATTATTAGGCAATACCCGAATATCGATGACCAGTTCACAACAACCACAAATACGGTTTGCTGCATCGCCTCCATGAATAACACCTAAATTTAATGTAGGATAGGGAACACTAAACCCCTCATTGTGGTACTGCTGTTTAAATTGCTGTTTCAGGATTAATAAGCGTTCAATGACTAAATGCATCACTTCGATAGCGTTAATACCTTTATCTGGATCACTAGAATGCCCTGATTTACCAATTACTTTTATAGAATTAGAGATAAACCCTTTATGAGCACGGATGGGTATTAAAGATGTTGGCTCGCCAATAATGGTACAGTCAGGTTGAAGATTGGTGTTTTTAGCAAAAAATGATGCGCCAGCCATGGAGGTTTCTTCATCAGCGGTAGCTAAAACGTAAATTGGCTTGTTTAACTTTTTGAGATCAATATCACGTAACGCTTCTAAAATAAAAGCAAAAAAGCCTTTCATATCGGCAGTGCCTAGTCCATATAGCTTATTATCTTCTTCAGTTAGCTTAAAAGGATCTTTTGTCCATTGTCCTTCATCAAAAGGAACCGTATCGCTGTGCCCACTTAGTAATAAACCACCTTGCGTTTTATTGTCGCTGTTTGAATAAGTTGCTAGCATGTTGAATTTGTGTCGAGTATTGGGGACAGGCTGAATATCAATAGTAAAACCTAAATCTTCAAACCAAGTAGCTAACTTCTCGATAAGTGGTTGGTTAGAATAATCCAATTTTTCGTTAGTGACATTACTAATTGTCGGGATAGAGACAAGTTCGTTATATAGTGTTAAAAAAGAAGGGATAGCCATAAAATTACCTTTAAATAATAGCTTGAAAACATATATTTTTACATGCTGTAAGCATAACATTTACATTATCGTTTGCCTATAAATTACCATTCTTTTCAATCGGTATTTTATATATTGGATCATTAATTATCATTAAAGTTATTCCAAATAAAGTAATATGTGTTAATAAATAAAACACACATAATGATGAAAAAGCTACTGCTGAACTTTTAATAAGATAGTTTATTATTGCTAAATAAACATATTGATCATATGCTCAGGAAACAAGAAAATATCAAAAAATCCCCAGATAATGTCATTTTAATTGCTAATAAAATAGGTTATTTAGCTTGTCAACTACCAACCTAAATAGCTAGAAATACGCTTTAAAATAAAGAAGTGTTTATCGAAGGTAACTAATAAATTTGCCAACAGATAAGCTAAAGCGTAAAATGCCCATCCTATTTTGCTTAACCTATTACGAATAAGTAATACTGACTTGAAATCAGAGGCATTTTTTAATGACAACTTTATATGCAAAACCAGAGCTACTTTCGCCAGCTGGTTCCCTTAAAAATATGCGTTACGCTTTTGCTTATGGCGCAGATGCCGTTTATGCTGGTCAACCTCGCTACAGCCTACGTGTTCGCAATAACGAATTTAATCATGAAAATTTGGCAATTGGGATCAACGAAGCCCATGCCCAAGGCAAAAAGTTTTATGTGGTAGTTAATATTGCCCCACATAACTCTAAATTAAAAACCTTTATTCGTGATTTAGAGCCTATTGTAAACATGAAACCCGATGCTTTTATTATGTCTGATCCTGGGTTAATTATGTTAGTTCGTGAACATTTCCCTGAAATGGAAATCCATTTATCGGTGCAATCTAATGCAGTTAACTGGGCTACAGTAAAATTTTGGCACCAGATGGGCTTAACCCGAGTTGTATTATCCCGAGAATTATCACTTGATGAAATTGCTGAAATTCGTGAAAAAGTGCCCGAAATGGAATTAGAAGTATTTATTCATGGAGCGCTATGTATGGCATACTCTGGTCGATGTTTACTTTCTGGTTATATTAACAAACGTGATTCCAATCAAGGTACGTGCACTAATGCATGTCGTTGGGAATATAAGGTTGCTGAAGGCAAAGAAGACGAAGTTGGTCAAATTGTACATAAATGTGAGCCCATCCCAGTGCAACAAGTAGAGCCAACATTAGGTATTGGGCAGACCACAAATAAAGTATTCATGCTTGAAGAGTCTGGGCGACCAGGCGAATATATGCAAGCTTTTGAAGATGAGCATGGCACTTATATTATGAACTCAAAGGATTTAAGAGCGGTTGAGTTAGTAGGCGACCTGACTAAAATTGGTGTACATTCACTCAAAATTGAAGGCCGAACAAAATCTTTTTATTATTGTGCAAGAACAGCACAAGTGTATCGCCAAGCGATTGATGCCGCGAGCGAGGGTAAACCTTTTGATCCTCGTTTGTTACAAGAACTCAATGCACTTGCGCATCGCGGTTATACCGAGGGTTTTTTACGTCGCCATAAGCATGAAGAAATGCAAAACTATGAACATAGTCATTCAGTATCTGATAGACAACAATTTGTGGGTGAATTTAGTGGTGAGCGATTAAATGGTCTCGCTGAAATTATTGTAAAAAATAAATTTTCTGTCGGCGATAGTGTTGAAATGATGACCCCAAAGGGCAATACCACTTTTATTATTGAACGTATGGAAAATAGAAAAGGGCAACCTGTGCCAGCAGGACTTGGCGATGGTCATATTGTTTATATTCCCATTCCCGAAGATATTGATCTGAATTATGCATTATTAATGCGTAATTTTGATTAGTTAAATTTAACTTAATACCAAAGCGCAGTATGCCTATTGCGCTTTTGTTTTTTATGTATTAAGAGGATATGAAAATGGATGAAAACATTTAAGAGAGCTGGCCACTGAGTTAGCTATGTAAAAAATGGTTGTAGAAAACGACTGTAGAAGACGACTGTAGAAGACGACATCGCTAGTTTATGTTTAGTGAGTGGATTATGTCATACTCCTATAAAATATAGTAAAATAATAAAAGCTCCAAAGAAAAGTAGAGTTATATTTTTACTATATGTAATACAACAATTATGTTTAAAGGTTATTTTATTAATAAAAATCACAAAAAAGGAAAATTTTCATTATGATGCGAGTTGGATTATTTATTCTAACTAACTTAGCCGTTATGTTTGTATTTGGCATTGTTCTAAGTATCTTAGGTGTTGATTCACATAGTACTTTAGGATTACTTATATTTGCAGCACTATTTGGTTTTGGCGGATCTTTTATATCTCTTCTTTTATCTAAGCGAATGGCTTTACGGTCAGTAGGAGGGCAAATTATTACTCAACCTAGTAATAATCAAGAACAGTGGTTACTTGATGTTGTTCGCCGTTTATCAACCGAGCTTAATATAAAAATGCCAGATGTTGCTATCTATCATGCTCAAGATGTTAATGCTTTTGCAACTGGTGCTACCAAAAATAGTTCACTGGTTGCAGTAAGTTCTGGTTTATTAAATACTATGACTCAAGATGAAGCTGAAGCGGTAATCGGTCATGAAATGAGTCATGTTGCTAATGGCGACATGGTCACAATGACTTTATTACAAGGAGTTCTTAATACTTTTGTTATTTTTATTTCAAGAATGTTAGCATCTGTTGTAGCTCAAGCATTGGATGATCGTAATCGTGGTTTATCACAGTTAACCTATTTCTTGATAGTTATGGTTTTTGAAACTGTATTTGGTATTTTAGCAAGCCTTATCGCAATGTGGTTTTCTCGTTATCGAGAATTTCATGCTGATGCTGGTTCGGCTAAATTAGTAGGCAGTACAAAAATGATTGCTGCGTTAGAAAAACTAAAAACCAGCCATGAACCAAGTGAAGATACTTCAATTCTGGCATTTTGTATTAATGGTGCGAAAAAAGCGAAATTTTCTGAATTGTTTATGTCTCATCCACCATTAGAAAAACGAATCAAAGCTTTACAGAATAGAACTTACCAAAACTAATCATTCTATAACAAAAATTATATACAAACGTACAATTATCTGAAAGCTTTTGACAAGCATTATTAAATTAACAATAATGCTTGTCAAATAAAGAACAGAGCGCCTATTAATCCCATTGTCAAAAGAGTTTATAATGCCATCCTATCATAATGCTAAAAATGAATTAGAATTACTTAGTCCTGCCAAAAATATTGAAATTGCACAGCAGGCTATTTTACACGGCGCAGATGCAGTATATATCGGTGGACCAAGCTTTGGTGCTAGGCATAATGCAGGGAATTCTGTTAGCGATATTGCCCAGTTAGTTGAATTTGCTCATCGTTATTATGCAAAAGTGTTTGTAACCTTAAACACCATTCTTCACGATAATGAGCTTGAACCAGCAAGGCAACTCATATGGCAATTTTATGATGCGGGTGTTGATGCATTAATTGTACAAGATATGGGAATTTTGAATATGGATATACCTCCCATTGATTTACATGCTAGTACTCAAATGGATATTAGAACACCAGAAAAAGCAAAATTTTTATCTGATGTTGGATTTTCACAAATAGTTTTAGCACGAGAACTTAATTTAACTCAAATATCTGAAATTAATAAAAAAATTGATTCGAAAATAGAGTTTTTTATTCATGGAGCACTTTGTGTGGCTTTTTCAGGTCAATGTTATATTTCTCATGCACAAACAGGGCGCAGTGCTAATCGAGGAGATTGCTCTCAAGCTTGTCGCTTACCTTTTACTTTAAAAGATGACCAAGGTCGTATTGTTGCTTACGAAAAACATTTATTATCAATGAAAGATAATAATCAATCGGACAATCTAATGGAGTTAATTCAAGCTGGTGTTAGATCATTCAAAATAGAAGGGCGCTATAAAGACTTAAGCTATGTAAAAAATATCACGGCATTTTACCGCCAAAAATTAGATAATATTTTAGCTAAATCATCAAATTTCCTACCTGCATCAAGTGGTCGTACAGAGCACTTTTTTACACCAGATCCTAACCGAACATTTCATCGTGGAAGTACTGATTATTTTATAAACGGTAGAAAACCTGATATAGGCGCTTTCAATTCACCTAAATTTATTGGTTTGCAGGTTGGTGAGATAACTAAAGTTACATCTAAAACTATCGATATCAAATCCGAGAAAATATTAACTAATGGTGATGGTTTAAATGTACTGATAAAAAGAGAAATTTTTGGATTTAGAGCTGACAAAGTAGAGAAACTTTCGGCTAATCAATACCGCATTTACCCAAATGAAATTCCCAAACCACTTTTTTCCATTAAATTACCTTATATGGTCAATAGGAATCTCGATCATATGTGGCAGCAAAATTTATTGAAAGAAACAAGTAATCGTCGCATAGGTGTATCATTTGAATTACATAATATCGAAGGCGGTATTGAATTAATAGCAAAAAGTGAAGAGGGTATTTGTGTTGAATTAGCATTAAAGGATGAATTTGATCTTGCAGAACAACCAGATAAATTTGTGAAAAATATTAGAGATAACTTATCTAAAATAGGGCAAACAATATATCACTTAATTGAATTTAAAATGAATTTGTCAAAAATTTATTTTATTCCAAGTAGCCGACTAAATCAATTTAGAAGAGAAATTATCGATAATTTAACCACAGCTAGATTAGCCAATTATCATTGTAAGACACGTAAGCCAGAATTAAAACCAACACCAATTTACCCAGAGACACACTTAAGTTACTTAGCCAATGTATATAACCATAAAGCTAAGGAATTTTATGCACAACATGGCGTAAAATTAATTGAAAGTGCGTATGAAGCACACGAAATAAAAGATGATGTCCCACTAATGATAACGAAACATTGTTTACGATTTGCGTTTAATTTATGTCCAAAACAAGCAAAAGGAATCCAAGGAGTAAAAACCAAAGTAACGCCAATGAAATTGATTCAAAACAATGAAGAATTATTATTAAAGTTCAATTGTAAAGCTTGTGAAATGCAAGTTTGGGGAAAAATCAAAAGCCACATCTTAAAAAAACCGTTACCTGGTAGTGATGTTATTTTTATGACAAAGAATTAAATTACTATAATAACAAAAATAACAAAAAAATTTAGTTTTAAATTGATGAGAACAGATATAAAGCAGTAGTTTCAAAAAATAAAGTTAGTAATGCAAGCTGGAATTAATTCTATAATTACCTGTTTTGTAAACTAAGCTTATTCATTATCACTAAAGTGCCTATATGTGAAACTATACTTGGTTAATCAAATAGGCATTTGCCTATCAACACACTTTAATTAGCAACATAAAGCCTGTTTAAGTGACACCAAGCTTAATTGTAAATATCCGAAACAAAGGTGATGAGGTGGCAGAAAGTACGGTTGTAAATAAACACAATAAAAAACAGTCAGAAAACGCATTGATTTTATTTAACTTTTTTTAAACAACTTTGAAGGACAAAGTGCCCAGCATTAAAAAAGAAGAGCGACGATAAACGGCCAATTAAACAGCCGACAAGTTATAACATAATTGATTTTAATGGTCATTTATTCTTCATTCTTAATTCACAAATTGATTAATTTAATTTTTTGTTGGCGGGTTATGTTTTTTTATTTGAGGTCATGATTATGCTAGTTTCATCGTCTAGTTTTACGTACGTTTATCGTGGTACGCAAAATGCCATTATGCGTACCACGATAAAAATATCTATGAAACTTTAAGTCCTTTATCGTCCGTATCAGTTCTAATTATTAATTGCTACTTAACATCTTTTGATTGAGTATTTTGTCAATCAATTATTACTAGAACAGGAAAAATCTCATATTCAAAAGCTAATCGAATTTATACTTTTTATCGATTATTACTAAATGACGGTTATCAATTTGTTAAGAACTCTATGTCACAAAAAACTTTTTGGCTGTACGAAAAAGACTTGTTATTAATTGGTTTAAGTAAAATGTAATTATAAAACTTACAACAACAAAAAAATAACGTAATTCCGTTGCGCAGGGTTATTAATATTGATTTTAGTCATCAGTGTCCGAGCGGGTACGTAGAGCCGACATTATTTTACGATAATATAATTCACAACAACCTTATTTAACATAATATACATTATGCGAACCTAGATAAACGTACATAAAATTAGACAATGAAACCAGCATAATCATGACCTCAATTGAAAAAACACAACTCACTAGTAAAATATTAAATTAATCAACAAATTAACAAACATTAAAGATAAATAATCATTAAAATCAATACGTTACAATAATGTATATTATGTTAAATAAGGTTGTTGTGAGTTGAAAGGTAAAGTTAATTGTAATTATCACCTATTATTAGAATATTTTTTAAATAATAAAATAATAATTAATGAACAATTGTTATTTTATTATAAAATATGATAACCTGCTCGTTTGATAAACTGTAATTATTCTATTTAGTCAATATGCAAAATATTTTTAAGACATTACGTTCAAACAGTTATTCTGTTCAATGTGAATTATGTAGCATAAGCTCTCTTTGTCTTCCCGCGTTACTTAACAATAATTTAGATAATGTATTAGAGCGTAAAATGTCTTATGCCAAAGATGAAATTATTGTTAAAGCAAATACACCATTTACTAAATTTTATATTATTCATTCTGGTGCATTAAAGACTTTTGTTACAACACCTGATAATCATCAGCAAATTAATGGATTTTATTTACCTGGTGACATTGTTGGTTTAGATTCAATTTCAACAAAATTATATAACAACAATATCCAAGCGCTTTGCAATACACTTGTTTGCCAGCTTAATTATGATGAATTGATGTCACTGGTTGATCACCAAAAAGATATTAGAGAAATGGTACTTAATTTACTAAGTTCTGATATTTATAATTATCAAAAATTAGTACTTTGTTATTCTCAGAAAAAAGCCGATGAGCGATTAGCAACCTTTATATATTCACTTTATCAACGTTACAAACAAAGAGGTCATTCTTCATTAAATATTAAACTTATGATGAGCCGAGCTGATATTTCTAATTATTTGGGCTTAACAGTTGAAACCGTTAGTAGAAATTTATCAAAGCTTCAAGAGCAAAATATTTTATCAGTTAAAGGAAAACATTTATTTATTAAAGATTTAAATGCTTTGATGGATTTAGGCAAATAAATTTATTTATGTTAAAATAATCACAATAATTTATTGTAAGGTCTTAATATATGACAAGTTTAAAGAAAACATTTATTGCAGTAACTTTGGCCCTCACCCCTATTTCTTCATTTGCTGCCCAACAGTTAACTGAACAGCAGGCTAAAGATCTGCAGTCGTTTAAAAGCATAACTATCCGAGGGGCATTTTATACTGATAATGATTATGTTTTAGCTATGTCAAAAGCGGCAGATAAAGAAGGTGCGGCTTCTTTCTTTATAACAACAACCAATATCAGCCCGTCTAATGATACTTTACGTATTGTTTACGCTAAGCTATATAAAGCAGATGCTGCTAAAGCTGAAGAAAAAGCCGAAAATTTACGTAAATTCGAAGGCGTATATGAATATCCAAAATCTAAAGCAATCCGTTTAGAGCCTTTCAATATTGTACGAATTCGTGGATATTTTCCTAGTGAATATGATATAAACCAAGCAATTGCCAAAGAAGCCTCAGCAAAAGGTGCTTATGCCTATTATATCGATTCGCGTAGCGAGCTTGGTAGCAATCTACAAATTGCTGCTTATTTGTTTAAGAAAGATGCACCAGAACGTAAACTTCAACCTGAAGACGCAATTCCATATGATTCTGAGGCTGGCCAACTCGCTCTTGCACAAGGCGGAGATGCGGCTATGCAAGTTGAAAAACCGGGATATTATTCTCCTTCAGCTTTTAATGAAAAATTTTATGCTGATAAATTTAATAATAAAGTAAAAGTTATTCGTGAACCAGTAAATAATACAAAAACATCTACAGTAAACAGCACATCTACATCTGAGGTTACAGCAGTGACGACGGAGCCTCAACGCATAAATCGTTACACTGTAACGTTATCAGATGGACGGAAAATTCAAGAATTAAATGATGCAACAGCGGCTAAAATGGTTGCCTTTGATACAATCAAATTTAGAGGCTACTATGTGACTGATCAGGAAATTTCTTATCAAGCAGGTAAACGCGCTATTGATGCTGGTGCCAAATATTATCATATCTCTCGAGTAGCCCATGACTCTAATGGGCCGAACATCACTGTTTTTGTTGATCTTTATCGATAACTTATACCAATAAATGGGCGCATTTCACTGCGCCCTACTTTTCTATCAAACAAAATTACTTAGCCAACTAACCACTATAATTCAGATTTGACTTTATCGATTTGTTGCTCAATACGTTTTGCGGAAATTGGATACGGAGTACCAAGTTGCTGAGCAAATAGATTCACTCTTAGCTCTTCAATCATCCAACGGATATTTATTACTTCTTCTTGCGATTTTGAATTTTCTGGCAAACTATTCACCCACGTTACATATTGCTTTTCAACCGATTCTATGATGTTCAGCGATTGCTTATCTTTGGTAAAATTTACCATTAGTTTTTCAATTCTTTTTTCAATTGCGGATAAATAACGATTAATATCTGGTAGCCGTTTATAACCTGATTTTGCAACAAACCCTTTATAAACAAGGTGATCAAGTTGTTTTTTGATATCAGATAAAGAAAAGGCTAATGATAAATCGATGCGACCTTTTAGTTTTTTATTGATGTTATTATATAAAACCAAAATGGACTCAACCTGTTTTGCAATATCAACCACAGTTTCATTAATATTGCCTTTGGTATAATTTAACAATGACTGATAATTATCTCGATTTTGAATGATCTGATTATTTTTTTCAATCAAATAGTCAACAGCACAAGCAATGCAATCGTCAATTAAACTAAGCACAGTGCCAAAAGAATTAAAATATAAGCTTAATTTAGATTTATTCGGCAATTTTTCATGTAAATATTTAATTGGTGATGGTATGTTAAGTATAAGTAGGCGTCTTAATCCTAGTTTAGTTAGTCTTTGTTGCTCATATTGATTATCGATTAATTTAATGCTTACTGAATTTTGGTTATCAATGATTGCAGGGTAAGCTTTAATAGTGTAATTTTTATGAGTTTCTTCATACACACTTGGTAACAAATCAAAAGTCCAATCAGTTAAATCATTCTGTTCAATTTGAACTGTCTTTTGGGTTGTTAACGACGATAATGCCTGTTGAATTTCGTTTTTAAGCTGTTCTTTTAGCAAAATTAGATCTTTACTTGAAGCAATTTCTTTGTTGTTATTATCAACAATGCTAAAAGTTATTTTCAAATAGTCGGGGATTTGATCTAGTTGCCAATCTTCAGTGGTAATTTTTACTCCTGTCATTTTGTGAAATTCAGTTTCTAAACTTTCTAACAAAGATTGGTCTGTCGAAATAGCTCTACTTAAAAACGCATCAGCATAGTTCGGCGCCGGAACAAGATTTCGGCGCAATGATTTTGGTAATGATTTAATGAGTGCAATGATTAAATCTTTTCGGAAACCAGGTACTTGCCAATCAAACCCTTTATTTTTGATCTGATTTAATAAATTAAGAGGTATCTTAATTGTGACACCGTCACGATTATGCCCTATATCGAATTGGTAACTGAGTGCTAATTTTAGATTGCCTTGGTGCCAAAAATCAGGAAAATCATTTAAATTAACTAATTCTGCCGACTGTTTGATCAACATCTTTTTCTCAACACTAAGAAAATCAGGATCAGATTTTTGTTTTTGTTTCCACCAAGTATCAAAGTGTTTAGATGAAATAACGGATTTATCAATTCGTTTATCATAAAAATCAAAAAGTTCATCATCATCGATTAAAATATTTTGTCGGCGAGACTTATGTTCAAGATCTTCAACTTCGCTGATTAATTTTTGGTTCTTTTTATAAAACTGATGACGAGTAAACCAGTCTCCCTCAACTAAAGCATGACGAATAAATAAAGAGCGACTTAACACAGGATCGATTTTACTATAATTTACTATTCGGCTAGCAACAATAGGCAAGCCAAACAAAGTCACTTTTTCATTTGCTATAGTCGTTCCCTGTTTTTTTGACCATCTCGGCTCGTTATAACTGTATTTCACCAAATGTTTAGCTATAGGCTCAATCCACTCGGCTTCAATTTTTGCTACTACCCTTCCCCATAGTCGGCTGGTTTCTACCAGTTCACTAGCAATACACCATTTTGGCTGATTTTTGAAAAGAGCCGAATTAGGAAAAATGGCAAATTTAATATTACGCGCCCCAATATACTCATGCTTTTCAAGTTCTTTCATTCCAACATGAGATAGTAAACCACTTAGTAACGATATATGTAATGAACGATAATCTGCTGTATTGCTATTAATTGGAAACGCTAATTGTTTTATCGTTTGCCTAATTTGTGTATAGACATCTTGCCACTCTCGAATACGGAGATAATTTAAAAACTCTTTTTGACATAATCGCCTAAATTGGTTACCAGATAATATATTTTGTTGCTCTTTAATATAATTCCATAAATTAATCAAAGAAATAAAATCAGAATCCTTGTCAACAAAACGACGATGTTTTTCATCTGAGGCTTGTTGCTTATCAAAAGGTCTTTCTCTTGGATCTTGAATTGACAAAGCCGCAGTAATTATCATTATTTCTTTAGTACAGCCTAATCGCTTTGCTTCAAACAACATTCTGGCCAACCTTGGATCGATAGGAAGCTGAGCTAAAGTTTTCCCTATTTCGGTTAAATGATATCGATTATGTTTGGTATCAATTGCGCCAAGCTCTTCTAATAAACGAATGCCATCACGAATATATTTTGAATCGGGTGCTTCAACAAAAGGAAACGCTGCAATATCGCCTAAACCGAGTGAAGTCATTTGTAATATAACTGAAGCTAAATTGGTGCGTAAAATTTCAGGATCGGTAAATTCGGGACGAGATAAGAAATCTTGCTCATCATATAAACGAATACAGATACCATCTGAAGTTCGCCCACATCGACCTTTTCGTTGGTTAGCTGATGCTTGGGATATTGGCTCAATTGGCAATCGCTGAACTTTAGTACGATAGCTATAACGGCTAATTCTAGCTAAACCAGGATCGATAACATATTTTATTCCTGGTACTGTTAACGATGTTTCCGCCACATTGGTAGCAAGAACGATTCTCCTTTTTGTGTGGGGCTGAAAAATACGATTTTGTTCTGCTGTAGATAGTCTTGCATATAATGGCAAAATATCAGTATGGCGAAGATCTAATTTATTAAGCGTATCAGCAAGATCTCGTATTTCTCTTTCACCTGTTAAAAAAACTAATATATCACCTACGCTTTCGGTCGATAGCTCATCAATTGCATCAATAATGGGTTGAAAATCATTATTTTTATCGCTATAGCTCTCATTTTCATTTAATGCTAAAGGACGATATCTTACTTCAACAGGAAAAGTACGGCCCGATACTTCAATAATCGGCGCTTGATTAAAATGTTTAGAAAAGCGTTCTACATCAATTGTTGCTGATGTTATTATGACTTTCAAATCGGGACGTTTAGGTAATAGTTGTTTTAAATATCCTAAAATAAAATCAATGTTTAAGCTGCGTTCGTGCGCTTCATCAATAATAATAGTATCATATTGCAATAAAAGTCTATCTTTTTGAATTTCTGCAAGTAATATACCATCGGTCATTAATTTAATCAAAGTGGTTTCACTAACGTGATCAGAAAATCTCACTTTGAAACCAACTAATTGTCCGATTTCTGTCTTTAACTCTTCGGCTATACGATTAGCCACAGAACGTGCAGCTAAACGCCTTGGTTGAGTATGACCTATAAATCCTTTTACCCCTAACCCCAATTCTAAGCAGATCTTAGGTATCTGGGTGGTTTTTCCCGATCCTGTTTCGCCAGCAATGATAACGACTTGATGATGCTTAATTGCATCATAAATTGCTGGTTTTTTTTCAACAACTGGTAAATTAGCTGGAAAATTAATTTTTTTTGGTAACGACGCTACTCTAGTTTGGTAATGTAAAATAGCACTTTGTATATTGGCATCTATATCAGCTATAGTTTGACTTTTTTGGGCTAGTTTAATAATTTTATGCTTATCTAAAAAAGTCATTGAATCAAGATTTTTTAGTTGTTTTTGCGTTAACATAGAGACCAAATATTTTATTTAAAGTAAAAATTAACTTCAATTATAGCAAATTTAACCTATTAGTAGGAGCTCAAATGAAAAAAACGTTATTGCTAATTTCACTATTTTCTTCTTCTTTGCTTATGTATGGTTGTAATGAAGCAAAGAAAATACAAGATACCGATCTTATGCATCACCGTTTTGTGCTCACTAAAGCAAATGGCCAAGATATCTCTTTAGATGATCAAGCTGACATTGTATTTGGTGAAAATATGACTATAACAGGCAAAATGTGTAATCAGTTTTCTAGTCAAGTTACTTTGGATAGCGATAACATTAAAGGTTCAGGTGTTATAATGACTAAGATGCTTTGTAATGACGAACAATTAAACCAATTAGACTATATCATTGAACAGCTAATAGTGAATGGCGCAAAGATCGATTTAACCAATAATCAATTAATCTTAAAAAATGAAAAAAATGAGCTGATTTACCAACTTAAAGATTTAATGTAATTTAAACATTTTATTGGCTTGATACTATGGCTGAAATGCATCTATCTAATGGCTATAATTAGTTTGTTTTATAAGCAAAAGTATGTATGATATAAAAAACTTTATTTAAAATA
>NZ_LZGX01000003.1:0-11454 GCF_001690825.1 Gilliamella sp. Fer1-1 | reverse complement strand
TATCTCCTGATCATGCGCTTTCTTAAAGTAAAATTGATTTTGGCTTTTAATTTATAACAAGAATAAAAAGAAAAGATTTTTGCAACAAAAAAAATCCTCCATGAAGGAGGATTAAAAAACAGGGCAGAAAGAGAATTAAAAGTCGGTTGCAATGTTAAAAGCTCAATCGGTGTTATAAACATATACGATATTCTCTTTGTGTTGGTTTCAAGACATTCTATCTAAACAAAATTAAAGTTCAACATAAAAATAATAGGAAATATGTAACTAAATGAAATGGTTACAGTGTTTTTTTTTAGATTTTTTCTACTTGGATACATTAAATTTAATGATTTTTTATATGAAAACGAAGTAATTTTGTTGATTCTAAAAACGATGCATGCCTAATTCATTAATAAATATGTAAAAAATACTGTCGAAAAATTGATACTTAATGTATTGATAGACTGAATTTACATAGAGAATTGTTGTTTGGGATGCTATCATAATTGCTAATAAATGAATTCAAATAAAATAATTAGGTATATCAAATGACAAATCAACTTACATTTAAGTCGTTAACGTTACCAAATGGGGTAGAATTAAAAAATCGCATCATGATGGCGCCGATGACAACCTGTTCAGGTTTTTATGATGGTTCTGTTACGCATGATTTGATTGAATACTACCGAGTAAGAGCTGGTGATATTGGCACAGTGATAGTCGAATGTGGCTTTGTTGATAATAAAGGATTAGCTTTTCCTGGCGCAATTGGCTTAGATAGTGATGATAAAATTGAGGGATTAGCAAAAATAGCTAAAGTTATCAAAGAGCAAGGTTCTAAAGCTATTATTCAAGTTTATCATGGTGGACGAATGGTTGAGCCAAAGTTAATTGGTGGCCAATCACCAGTAGGCCCGAGTGCCATTGCTGCTCCACGCCCGAATGCTCCAACTCCAGTTGAATTAACGGCTGAAGAAGTAGATGAAATGATTG
The DNA here is from genome assembly GCF_001690825.1 of Gilliamella sp. Fer1-1. Classification (NCBI taxonomy): domain Bacteria; kingdom Pseudomonadati; phylum Pseudomonadota; class Gammaproteobacteria; order Orbales; family Orbaceae; genus Gilliamella; species Gilliamella sp. Fer1-1. The sequence continues at coordinate 10,479 of NZ_LZGX01000003.1, read as the reverse complement.
ACAAGTTTGGTCAAGCTGTGCGTCGTGCTATTCAGGCTGGTTTTGATGGTGTAGAAATTCATGGCGCAAATACTTATTTAATTCAACAATTCTACTCACCTAATTCAAACCAACGTAATGATAAATGGGGGGGGAATCGTGATAATCGTACTCGATTCCCGCTTGCGATTTTAGATATCACACATAATATGATTCAACAATATGCAACTCCTGAGTTTATTGTTGGATATCGGTTTTCCCCCGAAGAGCTAGAAGTCCCTGGTATTCGTTTTGATGATACCATGTATTTGCTTGAAAAACTGGCTGCAAAAGGGCTTGATTATGTTCATTTCTCAATGGGGTCGATTTTAAGACCTTCGATCGTTGATATCGAAGATACAACACCACTAATCAATAAATATGTTGCAATGCGATCTGAGCAGTTAGCTAAAATTCCTGTTGTGGGGGTCGGTAATATTGTTAATCAAAGTGATATCGATGCAGCTTTTAAAAATGGCTATGATTTAGTTGCTGTTGGTCGTGCTTGTATTGCTTATCCTGATTGGGTTAGTCGCATTAAAAAAGGGGAAATGTTAGAACTATTTATCAATAGTGATAAACGGGAAGAGCTTAATATTCCTGAGCCTTTATGGCATTTTTCCCTTGTTGAAAGTTTGATTCGTGATGCTAACCTTAATGTGAAAAAGTTCAAACCAGGCCAGTATCAAGAGAAAGTTAATGATGAATCTTATGAATTTTTGATTAACGTTGAGTTAGGTAAGGATTTTATAAAAGATATACAATTAGTTAATGCTCAAAATTTTGATAGTGAAGTTTTAAATAATTTTACTGAAATTAAACATAGAATTATTGATTCAAATAGTCCACATGTTGATGCTATCTCTGGGGCAACAACACAATGTGAAGCATTTAAGAAAGCTGTAACTAAAGCAATGGCAAAATCTAACAAAGACGCAATTATTGCCGAAGGGGGGGATCCTGATGATCTTTCTTTTGATGTTGTCGTTGTTGGTAGTGGTGGCGCGGGGCTTGCCTCAGCTATTCAAGCACATGATCATGGGGCAAAAGTTGTTATTGTTGAGCAAATGCCGGTGATTGGTGGTAATACTAATAAAGCTTCGGCAGGTATGAATGCTGCGGAAACTAAATTCCAAAAACTCAAAGGCATTGTCGATAGTAAAGAGCTTTTTTATAAAGAAACTATGGCTGGTGGAAAAAATAAAAATAATCCTGACTTATTACGATACTTTGTTGAAAATGCACCAGAGGCTATCGATTGGTTAGATAATAATGATATTGAATTAAGTGGTATTACAACCACAGGGGGAATGAGCATCGATCGAACCCATCGCCCAGAAAGCGGGGCGGCAGTTGGTGGTTTTTTAATTAGTGGTCTAGTTAAAAATATCAATAAGCGTGGTATTGAAGTTATGTTAGATACTGCGGTTACTGAAATTGTCACTGAGAACAATAAAGTCATTGGCGTTAAAATTTCCGAAGAAGATGGCTCAACTCGCGTGATAAAAACTAAGGCCGTTATTATCGCAACAGGTGGATTTAGTGCTAATACTGCCATGGTTGAAAAATATCGCCCTGATCTTAAAGGTTTTGTTACCACCAATCATAAAGGTGCAACGGGTTCTGGCATTATGATATTGGAAAAACTTGGGGCTGGAACTGTTGATATGGGTGAAATCCAAATTCATCCAACAGTAGAACAAACATCTTCTTACTTGATTTCTGAATCTATTCGAGGTGGTGGGGCGATACTCGTATCGCAAAAAGGCCAACGATTTGTTAATGAGCTTGATACCCGAGATAAAGTATCAGCAGAAATTATTCGTTTACCTGAACATTATGCTTATATCTTATTTGATCAACAAGTTCGTGATGAAAATAAATCGGTGGAAGAATATGTCTCAAATCAGCTGGTCACTCAAGCAAATACTCTTGAAGAATTAGCACAAGAGTTATCAATTGATAGTCGCACATTAGCTAACACCGTAGCGCGCTATAATCAGTTTGCCGTTACTAAGCACGATCAGGACTTTGGCCGAACAACGGGCATACGTCATCCTATAGAAAAAGCACCTTTTTATGCAATAAAAATTGCCCCTGGTGTTCACCATACTATGGGCGGTGTGACTATCAATACTCAAACACAAGTTTTAGATGCTAATAAAAATGTCATTCAAGGTGTTTTTGCCGCAGGCGAAGTTGTGGGGGGAATACATGGAGCAAACCGAATAGGTGGTAATGCGGTTGCAGATATCATTATTTTCGGTATGCAAGCAGGTAAAAAAGCTGCCCATTATATAAAAAGTTAATTGAGTTGTAGCGATTTGGGTCTTGTTTAGTATGTTAAGGTCGAGTTATAAATATACTCAAACTTTAATGGGAACAACGGTGTCATTAACGCTTATAGAGCCTAATGACACCGTTGCACAGGCCGTTTTTGACAGCATTAAATTGCTTGAAGATAAGTTGACTGTAAATAGGTTAATATCAGAAGTCATGTCAATCAATTTAGCTGCGGGCAGTCACCCTGTTACTGTGAGTAGCTCGGTATTTTCTTTGATTGAACAAGCACAAAAAGTCAGTTTGCATTTCAATAGCTGCTTTAATTTTGCCATTGGTCCTTTAGTTAAACTTTGGAAAATTGGTTTCAACGGGCAACAAGTTCCACCAGCAAAATTGATTAAACAGCGGTTATTGTTAACAGATCCTAATAATATTGAGCTAGATACAAATAATCGTTCTGTTTTTTTGAAAAAATTCGGCATGGAAATTGATTTAGGCGCAATTGCTAAGGGGTATATTGCCGATGTTGCCAAATTAATTTTACATAAATATCAAGTTTATCAAGGTATTATTAATTTAGGTGGTAACGTATTAACTTTAGGTAGCCCTTTAACCAATGAAAACAGCTATTGGCATGTGGGGCTAAAAAAACCATTTGCAACTGATGATAAGTTATCAGGAGTTATTAAAGTTAAAAATAAGTCTGTTGTAACATCGGGGATTTATGAACGTTTTTTTATACAAAACAATCATCTTTATCATCACATATTAGATCCCAAGACAGGTTATCCATTAGATAATGAGCTAGACAGTGTGACAGTAATATCCAATTCTTCATTAGAAGGTGATATTTACTCAACGGTATTTTATGGATGGGGACTTGATAACAGCAGAAAATATTTACAAAAGCATCAAAACTTATCAGCTATATTTTTGTTAAAAAATAAAACAATAGCATTAATAAACCCTGATAATTTTGTTTTTCAACTAATTGACACTCAGTACAAAATAATCACCGATTAATCAACAGGCTTAGCATCAAAAAATGATAAAAATAACGATTATATTAGATCTTTGTTTTTACTGTTTTAATTTAATAACAGCTTAGTTTTGATAAAAAAACAGTCAGAAAAACCATTGATTTTATTGAAGTTTTTTCTGGGTAGATTTGTGAAATTTAAAAAAGAAAGAATTTACATCGGTGTAATAAAATTATATTTAAATTAAAAAGGGAAATACTATGAATGTAGTAAAAAAACCGCCAGTAAAATGGCTACCATTTATAATTATTGCGGCAATTTCAGCAATGCTTTGGTTGTTTATATCTCCTCCTCAAGGCATCAGTCAAGAAGGTTGGCAAACAAGCATTATCTTTATTGCAACAATTGCGTGTATTGTTGCTGAAATTATGCCAATTGGTGCAATCGGCTTATTAGCAATTACGGTATTTGCAGTATTGAGACCAACGGGAGCTGAAAGTGCTAAAAACGCTATAGAGATATCATTAAGCGAATTAAATAGTGGGTTAATTTGGTTAATTGTTATTGCTTTTATGATTGCTCGCGGCTTTATTAAAACAGGTTTAAGTAAACGTATTGCCTATTATCTTGTGAAGATCTTAGGTAAAAATACATTGGGACTTGCCTATGGTTTAGCTGTCACTGATATGGCCTTAGCGCCAGCGATTCCAAGTACAACTGCACGTGCTGGTGGGGTTATTTACCCAATAGCTGAAGCATTAGCTATCAATTTTAATTCTAGCCCTAAGGATGAATCAAGAAACCGTATTGGTACATTTTTAATGTTAACTATTAGCCATATCAATGACATTACCTCGGCAATGTTCTTAACGGCGTTTACTGGAAATTTATTAGCTGCTAAGTTAGTGACAAAATCACTAGATATCACATTAGGCTGGGGACAATGGTTTATTGTAGCTATTGTTCCATGCTTAGTTTCATTTATTATTATTCCTTTAGTTATCTACTTTTTAACTAACCCAGAGCTAAAAAAGACACCAGAAGCACCTAAATTAGCTGCTGAAGAATTGAAAAAAATGGGATCTATCACCGTTAAAGAAATCATTATGGGTGGAACAGTTATTCTATTATTAGCACTTTGGATTTTTGGTAAAAACTTCAATATTGATTCAACAACAACTGCCTTTATTGGTTTGACTATTTTGCTTTTAACCGGTGTATTAAGTTGGGATGACATCAAAAGTGAAAAAGCAGCTTGGGATACATTAATTTGGTTTGCGGCATTATTGATGATAGCAGGGCAAGTCAATAAACTTGGTGTGACAAAATGGTTAGGTGATACAATAGGTAGTGCTGTGCAAGGTTATTTGGGTGAAAGTAGCTGGTTATTAGTGCTGATTGTTTTATGTGTTGCGTATGTTTATTTGCACTATCTTTTTGCCAGTGGTAATGCGCATATCGCCGCTTTATTTCCAGTTTTCTTATCGATAGCTATTGCTCTTGGCGTACCCACATTTATTGCAATTTTTGCTTTAGTTATTTGTACTAACTATTTTGGTTCAATTACGCAATTTGCCAATGCAAGAAATCCGCTATTATTTGCTGAAGGTTTTGTTCCTGTAAAAACTTGGTGGAAAGTCGGGTTTATTTGTAGCATTATAAATCTGGCTATCTTATTTACTGTGGGTATTTTATGGTGGAAAATAATCGGTCTTAGCTAATAACTAATTATATACACTAAAGATTATATACCGCCACATTGACTGGCGGTATTTTTATAGTTAGTTAATTTTATAGCGACAAATTTTAATTGATAATTGCCAATCATCAATCGGTTTCCAATATTTTTGTTCTTGTTCTAAATCCAATAAGATTAATTTATTCTTTTCGACAAAATCTTGATTAACTTCTAACGTTATTTGGGTGGGGCTATTTTTTGATAATTTTAATTTAAATGCATCAAGGTTTAGATCGGTATTTCGCTGATTATTTATTAGAATAGATAATCTAAGCATTTGCATGGCTGATATTATATGCTTGTATTCAAACAAACTGAAATAAGGGATTTCATCAATATTAATTGATTTGCGATGATAACGAACAAGCGTTGCTAAAAGTAATTGTTGTTCTTCATTAAACCCCGGCAAATTACTATTCTTTAAAATATAACTCGAATGTTTATGAATCGAAGTAAAGTTGATTTTTAACCCAACTTCATGCAATTGCGCAGCCCAATACAATATAGATTCTAAATTAGGTGGAATAACGATTTGTGTTTGTTGTTGCCATTGAGAAAATAAAAATTTTGCAGTTTTAACCACTTGTTTTGCATGGCGTTGATCAACGTTGTAATGATCGGAAAGTAATTGAGCTGTATTTTGTCTAATATCTCGGAAATTAGGACCATCAATGAGTTCATAAAGCACGCCTTCACGCAATGCACACGGACTAAAGCGTAAAGCCTCTAAGCCTAGGGCATAAAAAATACCACAAAATATTGCCAGCCCACTAACAAATATGCTTTTTCTTTCATTAGAAAGTGAAGGGTAGTTAATATCTTGGCAAGATTTAAATTCCAAAATATAACGAATTAAATCATCTAGCCTTTTAGGCGTAATAATTCCATCACAGACACCAATGTCTAATAAAATACGATAAATAGCTTTAATCGTTCCCGATGATCCAAATGCTACAGTGATTTTCTGCTTTTTAATAATATGAATCATACTTTCAATTTGTTGTTCGGCGGCAAGCCTTGCTCGTTGAAATGAATCAAAATCGATTTTTTGATCATGAAAGAATTGCTTAGCATAAGTTACACAGCCCATGGGACGGCTAGCTACAAGCAATGGTTTTAAATCATTTCCTTTTCCTATTGCAATTTCAGTCGATCCACCACCGATATCTACTACAAATTTGGTATCAGTTGACGATGTTGATTCTGTCGTCATGGCACCTAAATAAATAAGGCGAGCCTCTTCTTGACCTGAAATAATTTCAATAGGAAAAGGAAATACTTTGGCTGCAGCCATCAAAAATTGATGCTTATTTTTGGCAACACGCAAAGTATGCGTCGCTATAACACGAACATGTTCAGCTGGAAATCCTTTTAATCGTTCAGCAAATAATTCAAGGCACTGCACTCCTCGTATAATGCTTGATTCATTGAGCTGATTATTAGCATTAAGCCCCGTTGCAAGATGAATGTTTTTTTTATTTTTATAAATAATTTGCATCGCGCCATCAATGATACGGACTATAACCATATAAAAGCTGTTTGAACCAAGATCAACTACGGCATATTCATTGAATTTGTCCACTTTAAAATCCTCAATTCATTATTCAAATGATTCTAACCGTTTCAAATAATCATAAATGGCATATTGGGCTCTGGTTTTTTTCTTATTGCCTCTTTGCACATAATTGTTGGTGGCATCTTTATCAATAATGCGAGCTTTTACGTTATCATTGCACTGTATATCAAAAATATTATGAATAGTTGATTTTATTATTGGATCGAAAATTTTTACACCCACTTCAATACGGTTATCGAGATTACGAGGCATCCAGTCTGCGGAAGAAATATATGTATCTTTTCTTCCATCATTTTCAAAAATATAGACACGAGCATGCTCCAAAAACTGATCAACAATACTGGTGACCGTGATATTTTCACTTAAGTTAGGAATTTGCGGTACCAATACGCAGGTTCCTCTTACTACCATTCTAATTTTTACTCCAGCACATGATGCGCGATATAGTTGATCTATCATATCTTGATCTGTTATTGCATTTAACTTTAAATAAATGCCCGCGGGTTTCCCCACTTTTGCATTATTTATTTCCCGCTCGATAAACTCATAAAATCGTAATCGTGTATTTTGCGGTGAAACAAGCAAATGGTTGAATGATACAGGTTTGAACGGGTTTTCAATAAAATTAAATACTTTTCTAACTTCATCGGTAATGGCTGGATCTGCAGTTAATAGTGAAAAATCGGTATAAATGGCCGCCGTTCTTTCATTAAAATTACCAGAACCAATATGAGCATAACGAACAATTCCATCATCTTCTTTACGATCAATTAAAAATAACTTGGCATGGATCTTAAGTTTTGGTTGTGAATAGATGACTTTAATTCCGCTACTAATTAGCCGTTTTGCCCATTTTATATTTGCTTCTTCATCAAATCTTGCCTGTAACTCAACCACTACAGTAACTTTTTTACCATTATTAGCAGCATTAATCGCAGTATGAATAAAACGTGAGTCTTTAGCTACTCGATATATGTTCATACGAATATGCGTAACAGAAGGATCAAATGAGGCTTGGCGCATAATTTCAAGAACATGCCCAAAAGAATAGTAAGGATAATAAAGTAAAACATCGCGATCTTTTATTGTATCAAAAGCATTACGAAATTGTTTAAATCGATTGTAACTTAGACTTGAAATTTTTTTATTTAATAGCTTCTTCTGCCCAAAATCAGGAAACTTGACCAGATCTTTAAAATTAGGATAGCGACCGCCAGGCATCGCCTCTTGTTCAGTTAATCGTAATTTATTAATTAACAATTCAAATAATGCTTTTGGCATATCTTTTTGATAAGTAAAGCGTACAGGCTGTGCCGTTAAACGTTGTTTTAAACCTTGAGACATAAGCTCAAGTAAACTATCTAATTCGGTGTTTAATTCGTATTCTGCATCCCTATTGATATTAATTGAATAAGCATTTAATTCTTTGGCATCAAAAAATATTTTAAAAATATCCGTTAAGCAATATCGAAGTATGTTGTCTAAAAAGATAATGGATTTATTTTTAGTGGACACTTCAGATGGCAATAATACAAAACGAGAAACCTTATCTGTTGGTAGTTCCAGTAATGCATAACTGATATTATCTTCACAAATAATTTCTACAGCCAAATAAGCATGATCATCTTTTAAAAATTGAATAAGCTCTGTATGGCTATCAAGCAAAATAGGGGTTATGTACTGTCTAAGATTTTGTTTATAATAATTTTTGATCCAATTTTCTTGGTAGGCGGAAAGTTGTCGTTCATTAATCAAAAAGATTTGGTTTCTAGCCATTTCTAATAATAATTCATTGTAGAGCTGATCAAATTGTAATTCCAATTGGATAACTTTTTGATTTACTTGACGCAATAAATTCTTAGCATTAGGCAAAGAATGTGCTTGTTCTTGTTCAATAAGCACATATTTTTTTAGGTTAGCAAACTGTACTTTATAAAACTCATCAAGGTTACTTGAGTATATGCCTAAAAAACGCACACGTTCAATAAGTGGATTACTTTTATCTGCCGCCTCTTGTAAAACACGTTGATTAAAAGACAACCAACTGAGTTCTTTAGGTAAATATACTTTTTCTTCAATCATTTTAGTTTTTCAAACTCAATTAATAATATCTTGTACAGAATAGCTTAAGTAAAAAAAAAAGCTAGCAGGTAGCTAGCTTTTTTATTTTATATAAGATTAAAATTTAATTTTTAAATACGATGAACCGAAGTTGTATTAGTGGTGCCGCTTGGAACTAAAGCGCCTGAAACCATAACGATAATATCACCTTGTTGTAAACCGCATACTTTTACCGCCATCTCTTTGCCTAAGCGATAAAAATCATCAGTTGAGTTGATTGAATCAATTAAAATAGGCTCTACACCTTTGGTGACAGCTAATTGATTAACTGTTTTTTGGCTAGATGATAATGCTAAAATGCGCGCTTTTGGGAAATAATGGCGAACTTCTCGAGCTGATTTACCACTACGGGTTGCAACAACAATAAGTGGGGCATTTAGACGCTCAGCGATTTCTACAGCGCCACAGCAAACAGCTGCTGTTATACGTAATTTTTCTTCTTTTGATGTTAATTCTAATGACGCTGGAATTGTGCCATCAGTGCGTTTACAGATAGTTGCCATGACATTGACTGTTTCTAAAGGGTATTTACCTTTAGCACTTTCACCAGAAAGCATAACAGCATCCGTACCATCAATAATTGCATTAGCCACATCGCCAGCTTCAGCACGAGTAGGGCGAGGATTTTTAATCATTGAATCAAGCATCTGTGTTGCTGTAATAACAGGTTTAGATGCTTTATTACATTTTTTGATCATCATTTTTTGAGCAAAAATAACTTCTTCAACAGCAATTTCCACACCTAGATCGCCACGAGCCACCATAATACCATCGGAAGCTTCAAGAATCTCATCAAAATTATCTAAACCTTCTTGGTTTTCGATTTTTGAGATGATCTTAATATCTTCGCCACCATGGGCTTTTAAGTGTGCGCGAATATCTTCGACATCCGAACGTTTACGAATAAATGATGCAGCAATAAAGTCAACGCCTTGCTCGCAACCAAAAATCAGGTCGTTTTTATCCTTTTCTGCAAGGGCAGGTAACTTAATTGAGACACCGGGTAAATTAATACCTTTATTTTCACCAAGATCACCATTGTTTAAAACCGTACAGATAACTTCATTGCCTTTGATTTCTTTAACGTCCATAGCAATCAAACCATCATCAACAAGTACACGATTGCCAGGCTTAAGATCATGCGCAAAGCCATCATAGGTCACAGCAACTCGTTCGGCATTTCCAATAACACTTTTGTCGGTTGTAAAAGTGAAAGTTTGGCCTGCAACAAGTGATACATCATTGCCACCTTCTAATTTAATGGTGCGGATCTCAGGTCCTTTGGTGTCTAACATAATTGCTGCTTTTAAACCAGTTTCCTGCATTACTTCTCGTAAATTTTTAATACGGTTACCATGTTCCTCATAATCACCATGAGAAAAGTTTAAACGCATAACATTCATTCCTGCGTTTAATAGTTTTGCTAACATTTCTTTTGATTCAGATTTTGGTCCGATAGTACAAACAATTTTTGTCTTTTTCATAATAGTATCTACTTAGTAATGTATTTAATGTTAATGTTAATGTTAATGTTAATGTTTTAATTTAAAAATTCGATAAATCAACGTTATGCAAAAAAAAACCAATGACAAGGCATTGGTAAGATAGGCTAAAAGTACTTTTTGTAGCTTTTAAACAGCTACAAAAGTCACATAAAATATCTGAAGAGTATGATAATTTCATCAATAAGTTAAATCCTTTAAAAATTACCCTTATTATATTCTTAACAGTATTTTAAATAAAGTTTTTTATATCATACATAC
>NZ_LZGX01000002.1:0-1483 GCF_001690825.1 Gilliamella sp. Fer1-1 | reverse complement strand
AAAATAAACCTCTAAATTACGTCTTCCATCATCAAAAGTATTGCTAAGAAATAGAGCAGTACCTTTCTTACCTTTATATTCAACATCAATTGGTGGATGAGCGATGTTATTATATTTGGGAAATCGATATTCTTCTGGAATATTATCTAAATCCTCATAGGAATCGGAATTGGCATAGGCATTTTGCCCTGTAAAAATTGAGCTTAATAATATAAACAACATTGTTTTGAACTTCATTGTAACTCCTCATTGTCTTCCTTCTTTATTAAGATATTCTATTAATCCCTCTTTCGTTGAAAATTCGCAGCGTTCTTCTGTTTCAAGATCACTCATACACCTGATTTTTGATATAAAAGCATCATCTCCTATAAAATATAATGCTCTTAATATACCATCATCTTTTACAGATAAAGGTAATTCTATAAAACTATACCATATCGTTGGCCCTGTACCGTCTTTCAATAAAATGTAGATATATTTATCACCGGATTTTTTTCTAGTAAATTCGAAGGCACTTACTACTTCACTATGTCCATATTGATATGTATAAACTTCTACTACTTTATATAATTCTCTATTATTATTAGTTAAAAAATAAACCTCTAAATTACGTCTTCCATCATCAAAAGTATTGCTAAGAAATAGAGCAGTACCTTTCTTACCTTTATATTCAACATCAATTGGTGGATGAGCGATGTTATCATATTTAGGAAATCGATATTCTTCTGGAATAGAATCTAAATCCAAATAGGAATCGGCATAGGCATTTTGCCCTGTAAAAATTGAGCTTAATAATATAAACAACATTGTTTTGAACTTCATTGTAATGCCTCATTAAAAAGAAATAGAATTAAAATCTTTTATTTTTTATGATGTTATCAAAAAAACCCCTTATCGATGAAGCATCTTTATACTTACATATTTGTGTGTTACCCAAATAATCAATACCACCATCAATACAGTTATCTAAACCAGCAATACTTATTCTATCTGTCTTAAAAGATTGGATATACAATCCGCCTTCTTCTTTTAAAACTGAAAATCGAACATTCGAATATAAAGTTTCCTCCCCCGATTTATTTTTTTGAAGAACAAAAATCATGGCATTTTCTTCATTAGGATTATAACTAAAAATTGATAATATCTCGTGGGTGAAAATAGTTCCAACTTCATTTAGTTTAAAATTACCTAAATTAAAATTATAAACAAGATGATGGTTTTCCTTATTAGGATCTTTGGGATTTGCAGGAACAAATAACAATATTGATTTCAATCCATCGTAGTTTACTAATACTGGAGGATGGACAGTACTAATTGCATTATAAAAATCAATCGAATAGGCATGAGAATATTCTCCGTTATCATCTTCATCATCTTCTTCGTATTGCTGGGTAAAAGGAGAGAAAGTTGGTAATATTTTTAATGATAACGGTTCTTTTTTTGCATAGCAAACAAGAGGAAAGCTGCTTAGCACAATAAATAT
>NZ_LZGX01000001.1:0-14171 GCF_001690825.1 Gilliamella sp. Fer1-1 | reverse complement strand
TCAAGTTTTTTCATAATATGCGCTAAAACTTGATTAATAGTTCGCATTCCAACTAATAACTCATCCATATAAATATCTGGATGTATCGGGATGAATTGTAGCCTAAGCTTTCCTTTTCTGCTTTACAGCCCAATTCATCGTTTGAATCATAAACTAAATTAAGAAGTTCTGCCCTTAATGGCACACCAGCCTTAAATGCATTTTCTTTCACGAAATTCAACCAATTAACATAATCATTATTAACTTGATACTTAAACATTTTGATATTTATTGAGAAAAAGCATATCTCTACTGAACAAATGAAAGCCCCAAAAGCCCACAATGTACGCTTATCCAATGAAACTTTAAGGTTATTAGCACAAAAACTACTAGGGAGTAATAGTGAATATGTGTCTCCTAACCGTATTAAACATGATGAACCACTTAATCCCCAAAAAACTAACGCCGCAAGCGTATAGGCTACAGAGGTCAGCTAGTAGCACATGGCTTACGCTCTATTAACAATAAAAACAAAGTAAGACTAGCCTATAACGCTCAACTTATATAGCGCAATTCAAAGAATTAATGATTTGGCGTGGAAAAAACGGGTTTATAAAAATTAGATATGAGCGTTAATAAAGCCCCTATATAGGGCTATTTATTCATAGTTATACTTTTTTTTTCAAAAATTCTAGCTGTTTTTCACTTAAAATAACTTGCTCTTTTGATAGGTAATCAGTATTTGTTTCAATTATAGTTACTTTTTGTGTACTACCATTTTTATATGATATCCTAACTAAGCGAGAAAATGCACCTTGATTAATCCATAAATCCTCATAAGTATTAATTCTCGCTTCATAGAAAAAGCAAAACTTTAATTTTCGTTGTTTATTATAACTTTTACTTGGCAAATAGTTTATTAGGGTTACATAAACATAGGGTAAGAGTTGAGGATTAAGATTTGTATATTCGTAAATATTGAGTTTTTTTGCTTCATTAAGAATTGACAAAAACTCTGAAAAGTCAAAGAATGGAATAATTTCTTTCAACCTTTCCCAAATTTTACCTATATTTTCTTTAGCAAAATTAAGGTTTTTTTGTCGTATTTCTGCGTTTTGTTTTGTTATTGGCAAGTTACCGTAGGATCTTTTATTTGCTTCTTTTGTTGGGCAATAATATTCATCATTGTGATAAAAATGCCCATCATCCTTTTGTTTTCCTGCTCTGACTTTCAGACGCCTTTCACAAACAGGACAGCGAGCACCTGGCGCATCATTAGGTTTTTGAAAATTATGATCTAATGCAAATTTTAGGTATTCCGTATAAGAAATTAGCTTATTATCATATGGATGTAATGCACTAAACATTTTATTCTCCTTGTTATATTAAGCTCTTTTAAATTCTGAAATGGCAACATATATTCAATCAAAAAATTAAGAGCTGTCTGTTTTTTAAACTCAACTGTAGGCAAGTAGCCTAACGACGAATATAACTCTGTTATTATTATACCAATATGCATATGCAGAAAAAGAATAGTCGAGATGAGGAATTGACCTTTATAAACTCCGTTTAATCGTTTTAAATGTCGCTTCCACCACCGCTATAGGTAAATAACAATAAAAAAGAGCTTAATCCTATTAAGTCATTTTATTATATCGGCTTATTTATTAATAGCTAAGTTTATTTCTCTGCTTCAACTATATTAAATACAGGTGGAATTGTTAACTTAATCGAATAACATTGCGCATTGTTTTTTCTGATATAAACAACGTCCTTGACATGGATATTCATATTATTTGATGATAGCGTAAAATTTTTATACGTTATTCGTGTAATGTTTAATGACAAAAAACCATTAAAAATACATTATATATTTTATGTGTGTTATAAGTGATAAGTCCACTAATTATTGGCTCTATTCGCTTTCACCGATAGAGCCAAAAAGTATTAATTAACTATCACACGACCATTTAAAGGCTGAATTGGACGGTTGTTATCATGATGTATGATTGAGTGGAATTTTTCAATTTGTTTGGCAGATGCGCTACTTTCTTGTTCTAAAATAATCCATCTCACACCTTCCGTACAAGGCGGTGTTGTTAGTGAGCCGCTAAAGCGGTAAAAATCTAATCTATTTGGCAATAATGCCTTAATATTAACCGACTGACTTAATGTCGCAGTGTTTCCTACTTGTGTCGGAATATGTTGCCAAGCTTTAGCTAATTCGGGGTTAGATTTTCCCCTATTAAACATAAGACCAACAACCGTTAAGTCACCATTGTCATTTTTATAAACAAAGTGAGCTTCCATCGGAAAGGGTTTACTTTTAATCATATTTTCGCTTGGTGCATGAAAATGGAATTGTTGTAACGTAAAGATTTCATTATCAATTTCTAAGGTATTACCTTCGTTAACATTGATTTGAATGGTATGGCCGTTGTTGATGATTTCTTGCTTGCTGGGTTTAAACGCCAGTTTAAGTTTATCATGATGGGTTTTTAGTGCATGTTCAATATTGATCGGCGATTGATTTTTGCCGTTTTCACAGGTTGAAAATTCAGGTGAAAGTTTTCCCCAATTTTCGGGTTTAAATTCGCCTTCATAATCCCAATGCGGAGCAGGCTCTACAGCAGCACAAGATAAACTGGTTGCCATTAAGGCTGCAATAATTACATTAAATTTCATGTTGATTTTACGTTAGAAAGTTGTTTATTGGAGACCAAATTATACGCCACAAAAAACCACCTTACTACAATCACACATCATCACTTTTTGATATTTTTATAAAAAATCGTTTGACATTTATACAAAAAAACCAGCTAAAAAATAGCTGTTTTTTTTGATACTAATTTTACTCAATTTTTATTATGATAATGTCTAATTGTTTATGTTGAGTAACTCTTCACAGCTTAGGCATCGTCAGTCGGGGAAGTATTTTTCTTGACTTTCCGTCATTAAAGTACAAGTTTGCTAGATACCCCGCTCAGCGCCTCGGCTTATGCGGGCTTGGTTCTTTGATGGTTTGTCCTTGGTTAGCTTCATAAACCTAACTGCGACCTACAGGATTCAGTGATAAATGCTAAGGCGTGACACAAACAACTGGACTGGTTTGTTTTTCCGCCACATTCTCATTCTTTCCCCCAATTATTGTTGCATTATAACTATCCACTATGAATTTTCCACTTGTCCAGGATTCTATCTCTTTTATATCTGGGTAATCAATCATGTTGCCCCATTCCGCCAATAATCCAGCTCCTATTTGACGCTGATAATAATTGCCACTTGATGATGGTTTGCCTCCAACAGCACCCTGACAACGACTACCTAACAAACCAGAACAGACAGCGTTAGTTAGCTCATTTACCTGTGGCAAACGATAACCTAAATCACGACACCAAGTTTCTGCTTCAGAATAAGTTCTGTAATTTACAACTCCTCCATTGACAAACCATTTCTGTAATATAAACCCATATTTCACTACTGCATTACCACGACTATCTCTACCCACTAACTCAAATGTCTGCGGCAAATTTGGCTTAGTAATTGCACTAGGATGAGGATTGTTCCATTGGCTCTTTGCCTCTGGACCTTTTAGCGTAACACGCGTTACTGGTACTGAATGATCGGATATCCAATTATCGTCTGTTGGTAACGCCCTTGTTACAGTAGCGGTTATTCCTCCATGCGTAACGGGTAACCACGTTAGTTGACTGGCATCAACTCCACCTATATCTAAGTCAAAATATACACCATCAATTCCTGCGGTTGGAAAGTTTCGTCCGTATTGCGATGGCGTGACTGAGCGCGTAAGGAAACCTTTATCCGGATTCCAGACAGTAGCCGGACCAGTATGGTCAACAAAAATGCCGTGTATCCAAGTTTCAGATGAGCTCTTTAAAGCTGGTCTTGCAAAGCAAATAAATGGTGATGATTTTGGATTAATATAATATGTTGCTGTGTCACCAGTGAAAGTACTACTATTAGGAACGCCGTAACGGGTACTTAAACTACCCTCTTCGCTACTTATTACCACTTTATAAGGCGCATTACATATCATTAATACTTCACTACGATTCACTGTTTTACCATTCTTATCTGTAATACTAACCGCTAAATTCCCTGTTGCGGTTATCTCTCCTGCTTCCTGCCCATCGCCATCATCATCGCCCCAATAATTATAGTTTGTTACTAACTCATTTAAACTTACAGAATTAGTTGATGGCGGGACTAACATTTGAATATCAGCAAAGCTTTGACCCACTGCAGGTAACTCAATTGGATTTGCGGGTGATGAACTATTGGTTGTAGGGGTGAATTCTCGACCATCCGATAATTTAATACCTAATAACTCCGTTGTTGTGGTCACTTTGGTTTTACCACCATCAAACGTTAAATACGGGGCACTACCTTGAATCACTTGGCTAGTATGTACCGTTAATGCTTGCGAACCTTGCGAATACGGCAATAACAATACTGGCGCTAATGCCAACGGGATTTTTTTAAATAATTTGGTGGATAATTTTGATGATATAAACGAGCGAAGTGTAAAAAACCGGCTAATGCGATTATTGGATAAATTTAAGGCATAGGCTCGCCTTGTCTGTTGTCTAAGATTATACTGCATAACATCCCACTTTACAAATAAAATATTGTTTTATTTATTTTTTATGATTATTAGCCTGTAAAAAAGCTAATTTAATTTTTACCGTTAAAATTATAATGTTAAAAAAAAGCTTGGCTAGTTTTTTTTGTGATTTTTTGTAAAGGAATGTAAAAAAAACATATTAAGCTTTAAAGAAAGCTTTAAGGCATTGAATTTTTTGATTTTTGTAAAAAATAACAAGGTAAAAACATAATAAAATCAATACGCACCTGACTGTTTTTATGGTTTTCGGGTTTGGGTAATAGTATTTGACTATATTTGTGTGATTGGGTTTCGGACATGTTGAGCTTTTTGTAGTGGAACCAATAGCAACAGTGACAACGGTCGAGTTAGGAAATTAGCAAATTCCTTAACACCCCTCACTTTGGCTACAGAATATGGCCGACTTATATTTACTCGTATCATCCTGATACTCGCCTCTTTGATGCCTTCTTCACTTTGCTCAGATGTTCAAATTTATTCCTAACAAAACCCAAACTCACCAAACATCCATACTTGCCGTGCTAACCTTGCTTAGTTGTCGACGCATTCTAGCGCGGTGAAAGGGCTGCTATATTGTCCTTGCAATATTATAGGAACATTTTTTACTATAAAAACCTTTCATTTATCAAATTGATTTTACTTAATATTTAAAAATAACTACAATGATAATATTCAATCCAATTGTGATCATTTAAATTTCTTTTAGCAACTCATTAATTTGATAAGAAGATTAAAAATTAAATACATATCCCAAAAAACGTGGTTTTAAGCGTATTTGTTGTAACAACGAAATAAATAAGTGGGTATTTTAAGATAAAAAAATACCCGCTATAAACAGGCTATAGGGATTCGGAAATTGGCCCCTCCAACAGGACTTGAACCTGTGACATACGGATTAACAGTCCGCCGTTCTACCGACTGAACTATGGTTGTGTTGTGTCTTTCTACCATAACCCATTCAATTTATCAATGCATTGTTTAATATAATATTTTTATAGTACATTGGTTAGTTTTTATAAAATCTTTTTTATATTAACGGCTTGCATAAATGGAAATAACTTCTCCTGAATCCATGTCTATATCAACATTAATATCATCTATTACTATTCCTCCTGAACCAATATCCATCCAATTATTTTGTGTTACTTCTTCTGAATAAAACCGTATTGTGTAACATCTGGCTCCATTATTTATCTTTATATGGTGACTAAAAGATATATAAAAATGATCGATATCGTATTTGTGTTTGATCACAAATTCACTTTTCTTTGCTGCTTCTATCGCTTTAAATAGAAAAGATGTATATTTTTTATCAAGCTTGAAAATAGTGTTTTCACTCATAATGTAATTGAGCCCTGCCCAAATAGTAGACTGTAATTATCTTAATGATAGTTTTTTACTCACCGAGGTAATCCACTTATTATTGGATATATTTTATCGTTTGTATGATTGTATTATAAATAGCCATCCTTAAGAAGATGTAAATATAATAGTTGATGTAGTTGATATTAATATAGTTAATAAAAAATAAATTAACCAGTAGCACGATAAAATTCAGTTATAAAAATAGCCACATACGTGACTACTTTTATTTAAGAATAACGTATATTTAAGAATAACGTATATTTAAAAATAACGTAATAATTAAAATGCTAGCTCATCCCACCAAATATCAATAAGTTGACTGGTTTTAACATTTTTTAAACCATGATCTTCCAACCATTTTGTGACAACGTCACGATGTTCTTCAGTACAATTTCCTAATTTTTGGGTGCAAATAATACCTTGCCAATTTAAATAACCACTCCCCTCATAAGCTAAACCATTTGGTTGAATGGCTTCAAGAATAAACTGATCAACAATGTTATCTAAAGTCTCTTCGCTTGTGCCTTCGTCAAAAGACCAGCTAACAGTAAAACCTAATTCTTTGAACTCTTCAATATGTAATTTTTTTCGTAAACGTTTGCTACGATTTACCATAATAGTTTCCTTCTACTTTGTTAAATATTAGTTTTTTTATTATTAGAGTGATTCGATCTATTTGAAGATTTAATACTCTTTTGATTAGAGTGCGACGATCGACCAGCCCCCGTTACATTTGCTCTTTTTGGTGATGCTCGCCTTGGCGATGATTTTTTTACAGGCTCAGCTTTAATTTTTGGATCAACTTCAAACCCGTTAGTTGTTAATTCTGGAATCGGCTTTTTTATTAATTTTTCAATCGCTTTTAATTGAGCCAGTTCATCAATACACACGAGCGAAATAGCCTGCCCTTCATTTTGTGCACGCCCTGTTCGCCCAATGCGATGTACATAATCTTCAGCAACTTGTGGTAATTCATAATTAACGACATAAGGCAACAGCTCAATGTCAAGACCTCTTGCTGCAATATCAGTGGCTACTAATGCTCTAATTTGCCCACTTTTGAAATCGGTTAAGGCTTTAGTTCGTGCCCCTTGGCTTTTATTTCCATGAATAGCAGCTGCTTTAATGCCATCTTTAGTTAGCTGTTCCGCTAAGTGATTTGCACCATATTTAGTGCGGGTAAAGATTAATACTTGTTGCCATTGGTTTTTACCAATTAAATAAGACAATAGCTCTCGTTTACGGCGTTTATCTACTCTATGTATATATTGGGTTATTTGTTCTGAAGCGCTATTGGTTTTAGCTACTGCAACAGATTCTGGTGAATGTAATAGAGATTGCGCTAACACTTTTATCTCATTAGAGAAAGTAGCTGAAAACATTAAATTTTGACGTTTTTTCGGTAATTTAGCAATTACACGACGGATATCATGAATAAATCCCATATCTAACATGCGATCGGCTTCATCCAACACTAGCATTTTAACGGTTGAAAGATCCACAGCATTTTGTTGTGCTAAATCAAGTAATCGTCCCGGTGTTGCAATTAATATATCCACACCGCCCCGTAATTTCATCATTTGAGGATTTATACTTACACCACCAAATACCACCAAAGATCGAATCGGTAAATAACGGCTATAGTCACGAATATTTTCGCCAATTTGGGCTGCAAGCTCACGTGTTGGCGCTAAAATCAAGGCATATAAAGAACGTTTATTTTTTTTGCTATTTGGATTATTAGCGTCTTTAGTTTTCTGCTCAAGCCATTTTTGTAAAATGGGCAAGCCAAAGCCCGCCGTTTTACCTGTCCCTGTTTGTGCACTCGCCATAAGATCTTTACCAGATAAAATGACCGGTATAGCTTGTTGTTGAATGGGCGTCGGGCTGGTATAGTTTTGTTCTTGAATTGCTTTTAAAATCTCGGCATCTAAACCAAGAGAGTCAAATGACATGAATTGATTCCTAAATAAATGGTAAATGGATTGTCCTTAGGCATTATAATGCAATTGAATAATATTTTCTGATAAATCTTATTTTAAACAATAAGATTTATCATTCTGTTTGTTGTTCTAAAATAAATTCAAACTTCTATATATAAAATAATTCCGTGTGATCCAGTGACTCCTTATTTAAAACATAATGATTTTCAATATGTTTTTATAAAAATACCGGCGATATTTACCTCGCATGCTCTATAGGGGATATATCATATAACTACTCATAGATTGTGAGAAACAAGAAACAATTGTTGAGTAGCTTAGCTTTGCTCACTCTTTTCATAGCTGTTTTTCATGAATTGCACGGCTACTTATTTGTCGAGGCAGTCATTAGATATATCAGTGCAAATTCAAACTTTATCCTTATTTGTTAAATTATAACTGTAGTTTAATAAATGTATTATTTGTTCCAGTGGCACAGATCCATCTAGCATTATAGTGATCCAGTTATTTTTATTCATATGATATGCTGGTAATAAACCAGTGCTATTTTTTATTATAGAAATTAATTCAGGATCGGATTTGACATCAATGATTTCCACAACCTCTTCCGAGTTGAGACCTAATTTATTTTTCTCTACTGACATAATGAGGCCAAACCACTTACCACTACTTTTGTGTCTAAGAACTTGATAGTCAGGAAAATTTTTGAAAGGATTATCAATTTGAACATTATTCAAAGTCTGCGTGTATTCAACTAATCTATTTTTAAGGCTCATCATTGTTTCCCTTTTTCTGGTTCACTCAATATAACATCACCTTAATCACATCTTTAATTAGCAAGATATGCTAATTAGTACATGTTGTGATAATAATCCAAAAAGACGGCGGTAACAATGATAATAAATCAATAAAAAGCGAATATGCAGTACAAAATTTGAAAAGTGAATTATGCTATTATGCAAAGGTTTAGTTATGTAAATAGAAAATCTAAAAAGTTTTTTCAAAAATAACTTAATAAATCAGCTGGTAGTAACTTTGAATAAAGTAAGCTCGCAAAATGAGCGTTAATTTTACGAACTACTTGGGACGATGGCCAAAGCTATTTATTTTGGCTCTTCACAAATTTCATCAATTGACAATGTAGCTGGTACATTTCGATCATCATTGAATTGGAAACGGAACAAGAAGCGAATATCATAAGCCCGTAATACATCAATCACATCTTGTTTACTACAAAATTGTGCATTGAGCCCAAGTCTAATTCCTTCAGTAATATCTACAATGGAAACGCTTTGGCTATCAGTTGGCATACTATATTCAAATACGACGTTATTCAGATTATAAAAAATATTAGTGACTTCGTAGCCTGCTTCAGTTTTAATAGGAAACTTTCCTCCTTCGCCTAATATTGATCTTTTAGCGCTATCAGCGAAAGCTTTTGTGATATTTGCTGACGAGGGTAATTCCGCGCTATAAGCGTTCGAAATCATCAAAAATGAAGAAAGTAGCACAGCCAATTTTATTCGTTTTTTCACTTCGGTATTCCTTAAATTGAAACTTAATCAAGTTATGTTATTTTAATCGCATAAATAGCACAACATCCATTTGCTTTTAGCATAATTTAATTGGTTACTAAAAATTGCCAATACTGAGTCAATATACCCCTTATTATTAATTATTGTTGATTGTAACAATTCTAATTAGATCATCATATTATACAAAATCGATAAAAATAATTAAATATTAAGTTAATTAAGATTAATCCCAAACAGCAGCGAGGAAATATTGGTAATAAAAATATATCAATGAAAAATAATTTTTTATCATCAAGTATTTTATTATAAGTGACAATGTCACGTATTTATATGACTTAATTATAAACACATAACAAATTGCAAAAGCAATGTGTGATCTTTAAAAATTGATTTGATGATTCTTAATTTCTTATTTTCCATCGATTATTTTAATCAATGTGACTCTTATAATTTACTTAATTTTTATCTAAGAATGAATGTGTTACTTTTTAAATCATATAGCCCTATAATGTTAGGAATTTAATTTTAATGCGGTAAAAAAGGTAACCTAGTCGGTTACCTTTTGATGGTATTAACTTATAAGATTACTTTTTATCTGGATGAGGATCTTTAACTGAATCCCCTTGTCCAGACATAATATACCAACCATTTTTGCTATGCGGTGTTTTATTATGATCAGGGCAAGGAGGTAACGATTTCTTACTTTGGTTTGAATAAACATACCCACAGTCGGCACACTTATAAGTGCCAGACGAGACATCACTACCGTACGGAGCAAATTTTTGTACCATTATAAGTTCCTCCAAAGTTAAATGAGTGATAAGCACCATGCTCATCACTGTTATATATAAGCGCTGATTTGAGAAAAAATCAAGTCTATTTTTTAAACAAACTATCGATCAATAGCCTGCTTGATTAGAGAAAAAATCATTCAGAAAAACCATTGATTTTATTAAAGTTTTTTGGTTGTTTTGAAGTGGTAATTGGCATATATTTAAATAACAGACTAGCGATATTGCTATTATTTTACAAAAGTAAGTATTGCTTATCTTATTTAGGGTTAGTCAATATTACAAAGATACATTATGCTTTACAATTAAAGGCTTTAATACAAAAAACGTCGTTATTTGATCGGTTAATTACTCTCATCTTTAATTATTAGCATCTTGCCGTGATAAATTAGGCCCTGGATTAGCTTAATAGTTCTTATTTAGCCAATCTATTAATTACTTAAAAAAGTAGCCCAGCGCCTTGAATTTTTAACTAAAATTGATTATTGAATGATAAAACGCAATTAGTCTGTGTGGTTTTAATCTTTATTTGTTCATGAGTATAAGTATTATTATTTATCGCCTATTCCAATTATTTAAGATTATTTTGCCGCCAGTACCCGTTCAACGGTATCAACAATAGCTTGTGTTTGAGCATCAATTTCAATATTTACCTTATCTCCTACTGTTTTCGAATCTAACGTGGTAATAGCTAACGTTTCAGGGATTAAATGAATCATAAAGCTATCTTTATCTATCTGCCCAACCGTTAAGCTTGCACCGTCAATACCAATAAAACCTTTATATAATACATATTTGCTAAACTGAGATGGTAACTGTAATGTCATATGGCAATTAGTTGCTGTTTTTTGAATATCAACAATTGTTGCTGTGCAAGATATATGCCCTGACATAATATGCCCACCCACTTCATCACCAAATTTTGCGCTTCGTTCTATATTTACAAAATCGTTAATTTTTTTATCACCTAATGTGGTTAATGCTAACGTTTCTTCCATAATATCAAATGATACTACGCCATTATTAAACTTCGTTACAGTTAAACAGCAACCATCATTGGCTATCGAAGCCCCAATTTCAATGTTATCGGTTAATTGATGCGGTAACTTAACTTTATATGTTCTTAATTTATCTTGGTCTATAATATCAATAATCTGACCAACACCTTGAACAATACCCGTAAACATATCTATACCCCAATTTTTTACTTAATGATGAACATTCTATCGCAACTTGGTCAGAAGTTTCTATTTGTATTTTCAACTGGTATGATGACGCTATAATTTTATGGATTTTGATTATTTAAAAAATAATTTTTATTGTAATTACCAATAAAAGGCCAGTACTAAGATTTTGTTAAAGTTAATTTGATTTTTTTATCATTAAGGATATTTTATCATGCTAAAACTGGTGTTAGCCATTTCAGTGGGTTCTGTAGCTGGCGGTTTATTACGGTGGTTTTTATCACTTAAATTCAATGCGATCACTTTTGCTATCCCATTAGGTACACTATTATCAAATTTAGTTGCAGGCTACATTATTGGTTTTGCGATTGCTTTTTTTAATCATTCTAACCTATCGGCAGAATGGCGGTTATTGGTTATAACGGGTTTCTGTGGCGGGTTATCAACGTTTTCAACCTTTTCAGCCGAAATTGTCAATTTTTTACAAGAAGGTCGAATATCTTGGGGGTTGGCAACCCTATTTATACATGTAATTGGTTCTGTTTTAATGACTTTTTTAGGAATATTGTCATATCAATGGTTACGTTCTTAAAGTTGAATAGTTGTAAATAATATAAAAAACCAATCAAAATAAAGTTTACAAGCGGGAAATACTGTACTAACATACACTGTATATAAAAACAGTATTAAGATTATTATGCTTATTGAACATTCAACACAACAACTTATGGCGATTAATTTTGAATCACCTTTTCAACAAGTATTACAACAACAACGGCCTTTATTAAAATCACTTAACAAAGCTAAAAAATGGCAATTATGGCTTTCGACCCGACCAATGTTAAAGCGTTCATGGATTAATATCGCAGGTTTAGATAAAAACAAAGTTGTTCATCTAGCAAATTTAAATAACGCAAACTTAATATCAACTATTGAAAAAGCGTTACAAAACAAAACTTGCAGTTATGTGGTTGCTTGTATCAATAAACTTAATGAGCAAGACAAAGCTCGCTTACAACAAGCAGTATCATCAAGTGACACATGTCTACTTTTAGTACATGATAAACAAATAGTACATGATGAACAAAGTGAACACCCTATTCAATATCACTAACGATAAGCATAGTGACTATGCACAAATAAGTGTGCATTTTCAAATTTAGCAAGTAAAGTTAAAATGTTTAATAGCTATTAAAAAAGGGCTGAGCATATTTAAAATACTCAGCTTTTTGGTCATTAATAATAGTAAATTATAACAACACATTGGCTAGTTTTTTTGTTCTACTTTTCCACTTCCAATCATAGGCAGTAGATCAATTATTCTCATTTTCCTAGCATGTGATGGCGAACTTTTTCTACACAGAGCTTTTATGCATAGCTTTTATACATAGCTTTTAACAAGGTCCCATAATACAACTAATCATCATTAATGGAATAAAAACTGGCAATATAATTAAACCTGCTACATCACCTGTGATGTCCTCACTAGCTTTTATTTCATTTCTAGGTTTGACTAACACGGTAATGGGGGTTGGTAATAAATATTGATCAGATAGCGTATTTGCTTGCTTATAGGCATTTCCTTTTGTGCTAAATGACACTTGATAATAACCATCTTTTAACACCCATTCTGATTTAGACTTCATTGAAAAATTGTTATTGTTTAAAACTGTTTTTTCTGGGATAAGATTACTATACCGAACGATCATTTCATCGCTTGCATGTTCTCGGAAAAAAGTGATAGAGACTTTTTCAATATCATTTTTATATTCTGCTAAAAAATTACGGTAGCTTTTGAGCTTGTCTATCGCATCGGCACTTGTAAATTGGTATGAGTATGTTTGTGATTCAGCAATAATACCTATTTTTTCATCACTCTTTAATTTGATAATGGTGTCACTACTGGGTAAAATTTGCGTTTGCTTATGCACACACCCACAAAGACAAAAAATCAGAATAAAAACAAGCTTTTTCATTATCGTTTTCCTACTTTAAACACGTGAATAAGGATTAATTTTCACAAAATCATTTATTTTTATCATAGCACTAGCGATCAGCAAAATTAGGCTAACTAGCTATCATAGCACATCAATCAAAATTTTGAGGCATCTTGTTTAGCTTGGTTAATGACTGATTTAGCTATCCATTGCGATAGTGATATTATAGACTGGTCATCAAGCATCCAGATATCTTTGAGTACCATAAATATTTCAGAGCCATAAATAATCGAAATTGCATAAATAACCTTATTATATAGTTCATCAGGGAGCTCGGCTTTAAGAGGAGATAAAATTGTTGCAAGTATTTCTTTGCGATTACCTCGCACCAATTTTTCGGTTTGTGGAGATAATGACGCTCGTTTTGTTGCCCATTGTTGTAATGAAACCCTTAGTGCTGCGCGTAGTGCCCCTTCATGTTTTAACATTTGCGGAAAGGCAAAAGCTAAAAAATCATTGATGCGTTCTTCTGCATTTTGTTTTTCTGATCGCCAACTAAAAATCGGACCTAAAGCGCTTTCAACAGTTGCAGAAATAAGATCACTTTGTGCTGGGAAATAGCGATAAGCGGTTGCTCTTGAAATCCCCGATTTGTCAGCTAATTCGGTTATAGACAGTTCAAAGCCCTGCTCTAATGCTTCTAATGCTGTATTAATTAAACGTTCATAAGTCTTCTTTTTGGCGCCTGTATATTTTGTAGAACACAATAAAGTCTCTTGAATCATTAGATAT